>JAUVWP010000098.1 GCA_030604085.1 Methanosarcinales archaeon
AGCGAATGCACCAACTGATGCGAAAACGTTCGCTGCCATGGCAGCAACGATGCTTGGAGCCGCGGAGATCACATCAGAGGGATTGGGTCAGGGGGTGCCTGACCGCATGATCGTGGAGTCGCGGTACGGGCGTCTGATCGTGATGGGCGCGGGCAGAAAGATGCTGCTGGCAGCAATGACTGAACCAGACACGAATCTTGGCATGGTGCTGGCAGAACTTGGAAAGACCATCGAGGAGATCGTTGCCATCGTCGAGCCTTCTCAACGATCCGGGTAGGTGGTGGATCACTCGATCCAGATAACATCGACCTCGTCGCCTTCGTCGAGCCCTTCTAATTCCTCCCTGATTACAACAAAGCCGTTTGACCCTGTTACCGAACTGAGGATGCCTGCTCCGGACGTCATGACCGGATGCGCTACGCCACCAGTGACATGCACCCTTGTGTAGGTGAGATATCCGATCTTCGATGCGATCTTTGCGCCGAGACGTACACGCATCAGCCGATCAGGCATCAGAGGCATTCGCGCCAGTTTCAAGATCGCAGCGCGTCCAAACTCAAGTAGGGCGATCAGACATGCAACCGGATATCCGGGCAGCGACAGTACCGGGAGCGCCCCAGTCTCATCCCCTGTCTTGCCGATCGTGTCGATCATGCCGAGCGCGGCAGGCTTTCCCGGGCTCAGACCAACTCCGTGCACCAGCAGGCTCCCGAGTGATTCGATCGCGCCTGGCACATAATCCCGCGCCCCGACCGAGGTGCCGCCGCAGAGGATGATCGCATCGCAGTCTGCGGACGCGCGAATCTCCTTCTCGATCAGATCGGGGTCGTCGATGACGATATCTTTGTAAACCGGAATTCCGCCCCATTTTTTGACGTAAAGACCGACCATCAGCCCGTTCGTCTCCCGGATCTTGCCGGTCTCGATTTCCGGTTCGCTCTGCATCGGGACGAGTTCCGATCCTGTCGGGATGATCGCAACCCTCGGGCGGACATACACCTGCACGTTTGATATGCCGATCATGCCAAGCATTGCGATGTCGCATCCGCGGAGATGATGCCCGCACTCAAAGACGGCATCGCCATGGTAGACGTCTTCCCCGACCATGCTGACGTGCTTGTTCGGGTGCACGGCAGAACGGATCTCGACCATCCCGCCACTCTCTGCCGGTATGGTGTCCTCGATCATGACCACCGCGTCCATCTCATCAGGCACTGGTGATCCTGTGTGCACACGGACGCAATCGATCCCATCCCGAAGCAGCATAGGATTTGACGGCGAGGCGCCGGTCGTCTCTTCCGCACGGACCGCGTACCCATCCATCGCGGCACGCCTGTGATCCGGGACGTCGATTGCTGATACGATCTCCTCTGCGAGGACTCTGTTGTTTGCGTCTTTTATCGGTACGCGCTCCCGTCTCTCGATCGGGCTGATATGTTCGAGGAGTATCTTCTTTGCAAGATCGACGCGGGTTCGCTTCTTAAAGACCATGATACCAAACCGGTTCAATCGTAGAAAAACTTAACCGCAGCGACAGCAATCCATGCATTCATGGAGTTTAGCGAATGGGAGCCACTCTATGTAGAAATCCTTACAGACTTCGGCTTCGACCGATCCGAAGACGAACGTAGCGCACGCATCCTCGCAGACCTGCTGCGCGGAAGGGCAGGCGCACTTGCGGATCTTCGCGGCATCATATCTGGAATGGACGTCGCAGTGTGCGGGAATGCACCATCGCTTGCATCAGAGATCGATTCGATCATGCCTGAGCACCTCGTCATCGCGGCAGATGGCGCAACGACCGTCCTGATGGCGAACCGGATAATTCCGGATATGATCGTGACCGACCTGGACGGAACAATCGAGGACATCATCGCCGCAAGCGAAAAAGGGTCTTTCGTGGTGGTTCATGCGCACGGCGACAACATCCCCGCGGTCCGGTCGGTTGTGCCGCGTCTTCGGGGAACGCGAGTGCTTGGCACGACACAGTCAGAGCCGTTTGACGATATCCACAACTTTGGCGGCTTCTCTGACGGGGATCGGTGCGCCTTCCTCGCAAAAGCATCCGGTGCGGCAAGTGTGACGCTCTTCGGATTCGATTACGATGATCCGGCTGTAAATGATGTTAAAAAGAAAAAACTGGGGTGGGCAAAGCGTCTGATCGAGGAGTATTTATGAGCACGAGCAATAGTATGAGCACGATGATTGCGGGTCATCCGGTATCGAAAGGAGTAGCTTCCGGCGAGATTCTGATCTCTGAGACTCCAATATCGTTTCTTGGTGGAATCGATCCGAATACCGGGGAGATCGTAGAGAAGAACCATCCAAAGAAGGGCGTTTCGATTGCGGGCCGTGTTTTCCTCTTCCCCCACGGAAAAGGATCGACTGTTGGGTCGTACATAATCTACAGTCTCAAGAAGAACGGTGTAGCCCCGTGCGCCATGATCAACCTCACATCCGAGACGATCGTTGCTGTTGGCGCGATCATATCCGATATTCCGCTCGTGGACCGTCTCAAAGAGGATCCGTTCACGGTCTTTCATGACGGCGATCTTGTGGAGGTGGACGGGACCCGGGGTCATGTGACCTGGAAGTGAGCACGCCACATAAGGCGACAACCTGGCTGACGACATAGGTATTTATATCATGACGTGGAAACACAGAAACAATCGATTGCCTGCGTTTAATTCGCATCGGAGGGAATATTATCACGTACCTCAAGACTCACATATCCGGTGGAACTCTGCTGGTCGCAGTATGCGATCAAGAGTTGATCGGGCAGACATTCAGCGACGGCACGCTGACGCTGGAGGTCTCTGAGTTCTTCTATAAAGGCGAGATAGCATCCTTATCTGATGTCGGAAATGCGCTTGAAGATGCAGCGATCGTAAATATTGTTGGCGAGCGGTCTATTGCACATGCACTCGAACATGGTTTTATAACAGAAGACAATATCATTGTAATCGATGGCGTGCCACATGCACAGACGATGACGATGCCGGCTTCGCCACAGGCACCTTAGACATTATAGATGGGACAGGACGTGTTTGATATAGTACAAGACGACGAAACTACCGAAACAACATCCGATGTAACGATTCCAAGTGAAAATATTACCATCTGGGATGAAGTGGGGTTAGTAAATGCAGTTATAGCGAAACACAAGCAATTTCTCGAGACCTACAAGAGTGAGTTCGCAAATATCGATTCCCATGTATCGAAACTCAAAGAATCGTCCAGCGATGAAAAGCGGGAGAGGGACGAGATCAACGAAAGAGTTGCCGAACTAAAGGAGAAGCGGCAACTGCTGTACCACCAGATAAAACAATCCCGGATCGAGATGTTCGATCTGATCAACATCAACCGGGATGTGCGGAAGAACGAGCAGGAGATGGCACAGCTGCAGAAGGAGATCGAAGCACTGGACTGGAGACTTCAGACGACGGTCATGGGAATCCAGAAAGAGCGCGAGATCGTCGAAATGATCAAAAAACTCTCTGCGCAGATCGAAGAGGTGGATGATGTCGGACCTGCCGACGAAACCGGCGAACAGATCAAACAGTTGTCCACGCGGATAAAAGAGATGACAGAAGAGGCTGATGGATGCCACAATGAACTTGTTGCCATCGCGGATAAGTCCCAGGAGCATCATGGATCGTTTGTTGAATATGCTGAGCAGTTGAAAGGGACGCGTGGACGGCACATCTGGCTGCAAAACCGGGTCAAGAGCCACGAGAGTGCGGTTAGCTACTGGGAAGGTAAACAAGGAGCGGTGCAGGTAGAGATTACGGCAGGAGGTGGTGGCGGTGACTGAGGCGTCCGGTGAACTTAAAAGTATGACTGAAAGGGAGTTAAAAAGTAATATCGAAAGTCTTAAGCGCCAACTAAATAGTTTAAATACCGAAATAAGGAAATCCATCGATGAAATTAAATTGCATCGGGGAACGGTAACCAAACTGCGAGAAAAACGCGATGAACTGAATGCATACGTAAAAGAATGTGTAAAAAAGGCGCATGTTTGCAGAAAGGATAGGGATGAAGCCAATCAGAAGATTACTGATCTGAAAAAACTCAGGAAGGACGCACAGGATCAGATAAACCAGAAGTGGGAACAATTGAACCAGGTGAAGGACAAACGCGACAAATCCAACGCAATCGCGAAGATGCGCACCACAAGTCTCGAAAAAGCTTATGCGCATGAATTGTATGTGTTCACTCACGCAGATATCCCGCTGAAACATGAAATAGGTGCTTATGAGCGGTTAAAAGACCTCAGCAAGCGGCTGAACGCGAGCAGGGAAGCGGACAAGATTCATACGGAACTTGTTCCGATGTACAAGCAGGTAAAAGAACTGCGCAATGCCGCCGATGAGATACACCAATCCATCCAGAGCCTTGCAGATGAATCGCAGCAACACCACGACGAGTTGCTTGGCATATATGCGGAGCTGGACACCGTTCGCAAGGAGGCGAATCAGTACCATGCGCGGCTGAAGGATGAGTACCGCATCATCGATCCCATAAGCAAATCGATCGATGTGCACAAGGCATCGGTTCCACGCTTGCGAGAGGAACTCTCCGCGCACATCGACGTGCTGAAGGATAGGCAGAAGGCGGATGGTGCGGAAGAGTGCAAGGTTGCAGTGGAAAAATTAAAGACGACTGGTCGCATGAGCCTTGAAGATCTTCGAGTACTGATGGACAACGACGCTATCTCGTTTGACTGATAATGCAGTGCATTGCGATCGATGTTGGTGCGGGAACGCAGGATATATTAGTCTACGACGACGAAAAGAGCGTTCCACAGTGCTTCAAGATGGTGCTTCCGTCCCGGACTGTTATTGTGGCACAGCGCATCAGGGATGCAACAGATCAACGCAAAGATATCTTTCTGGACGGATTTACGATGGGCGGAGGTCCGTGCGTTCGCGCAATAAAAGACCATCTGAAGGCAGGGTTACAAGTTTACGCAACAGAGACTGCCGCAAAAACGATTTACGATGATCTTGACCGGGTGCGCAGTTTGGGCGTGGTGGTCGCAATGGATGGTGCAGAGGCAGATTCCGGTGCGATCCGCATCGAGACTGTGGATATCGACATACCTGCGATCCGCGGGATGCTTGGACTATTCGGGATTGCTATGCCTGATACGTTTGCGGTTGCTGTGCAGGATCATGGCGAGAGCACAGGAAGCAACAGGATATTTCGGTTTGAGCATCTCAAGCGGCTGATACGTGCCGGTGGCGATCTACAGTCGTTTGTATATTCCAGAAAGACGATTCCTGGATATCTCACGCGTATGCACGCTGTTGCAGAGACGCTTGCAGATTTCGATCTTGTCCTGATGGACACCGGACCTGCAGCGATATTTGGCGCGGTGCCCGACGCAGCATCGGTATCCGACGCAAACGATCGACCTGAACCAAAGATAGTGCTCAATATCGGAAACGGGCACACGCTCTGCGCAATACTCATGGATGAGCGCGTAACAGGCGTATTCGAGCACCATACGAGACAGCTGGACATCGGGACGCTTGATACCTACATCGAGAAACTTGCAGACGGGACGCTGACGTTTGAGGAGATCTTCGAGAGTGGCGGGCATGGCTGCTACATCGAGGAGATTCCTGATACCATGCCGCAGGTGATCGTTACAGGACCGAACCGGCACATCGCAGAACAGAGCAGGCACGACGTCACGTTTGCGGCACCGCACGGCGATATGATGCTGACCGGATGTTTCGGGCTGATCAAAGGGATGTTATCCACGAAAGGTGATTGCTAATGGTGGATCATGGGAATCGCACTCTATACGATCACAAATGCACAGTATGCGGCACCTGGATGGAGACGACTATCAAGAAAAGCAAGAAAGGGGCAAAGAGCATTATGTACTTCTGCCCCGAGTGCGGATTTTCGTATAGTGTGCAGGAGTGATCCCTAAATCGGCGTCCCTTCGGTCTGTGTCAGTTCCTCAAATTTCTGCATCAACTCTTTCGTGATAGTCCCGACCGATCCATCGCCTACCGGACGCCCATCGACCGTCGTGATTGGTGCGATTTCGGCTGCGGTGCCTGTCACAAAGACCTCGTCCGCGGTGTACAGGTCAAAGAGCCCGAGATCGGTCTCTCGCAGGGGATAGCCGAGATCCTGTGCGATCTCGATGGCTGCTGCGCGCGTGATCCCGCGCAGGTTGTTCATGACCGTCGGCGTCGAGATTGTGCCGTTTTTTATGATAAAGATGTTATCGCCGGATCCTTCCGAGATATTCCCGCGCACATCGAGGATGATCGCTTCATCGCCGCCCTTCTGGTTCGCTTCGATCTTTGCAAGGATGTTGTTGAGATAATTCATGGACTTGATATTCGGGGAGAGCGATTCCGGCGCATTCCTCCGCACCGCGACCGCAACCGCAGAAAGCCCTTTGTCATACAGATCGCCGTACATCGCGCCCCATGGCTGGGATATGATGAACACATTCGGTACCGGGCACTTTCTTGGATCGAGACCGAGATCGCCGACCCCTCTGGAGACGATCGGTCGTATGTATGCGTCCACAAGATTATTGACGCGAAGCGTTTCGAGGATGGCTTGTTTCATCTCATCCTTCGAAAGCGGAATATCCAGCATGATAGCCATTGCTGAATCATATAAGCGGTCGATGTGCTCATCCAAACGGAAGACGCGCCCGTTGTAGGCGCGTATGCCTTCGAAGACGCCGTCGCCGTATAAAAATCCGTGATCGTAGATCGAGGTCACTGCCTGATCCTGTGGCACGAAATCACCATTCGCATAAACCTGAAGCATATACTCACCTGCATACCGTTATCGCCGGAGCGCTTATAGATGTTACGATGGTATCAGGAATAACAGAAGACCTGTGTATGGCATGGGCTCTAGTTTCTGCCGGACACGCAGATCTGCAAACAGGTTCGCAGGTTCGATCCTGTGATCTGTGCACCTGCATGAGGAAAATCGGTAGC
>JAUVWP010000084.1 GCA_030604085.1 Methanosarcinales archaeon
CCCTCATAATGTGGCATCATCCGTCACCATTAAATACCAGAAACCCAAATACTCGAAGTACAATCGTGGAAACGGTGGTATTCTTGCCATACACAATCGAATATATTCACGCAAGAGAGATACTGGATTCACGCGGGAATCCTACAATCGAGGTTGATCTTGAGACGCCAAGCGGCTTTGGGCGCGCTGGCGTGCCTTCGGGCGCGTCAACAGGCACAAACGAGGCACTCGAACTTCGAGACGGCGGCGATCGATATCACGGGAAGGGTGTTTTGAAGGCGGTGGAGAACGTGAATACCGCACTCAGAAACGAGATCATCGGCATGGACGTGCGGAACCAGCGCACGATCGATCAGACGATGATCGATCTCGATGGTACGCCGAACAAATCGAAGCTTGGCGCGAATGCCATACTTGGCGTCTCGATGGCTGCTGCAAAGACTGCCGCGGATTCCGCGGGTCTGCCATTGTATGCGTATTTAGGAGGCATCCGGGCGTGTGTACTGCCCTGCCCGACCATGAACGTCTTAAACGGGGGCGAACATGCCGGAAACGACCTTGCGATCCAGGAGTTCATGATCCAGCCGAAAGGCGCATCAACGTGCGCGGAAGCGATACGGATCGGGGCGGAGGTCTATCACGAACTCAAAGGCATCCTGACTGCGAAGTACGGATCAGGCGCAGGCAATGTCGGCGATGAGGGAGGATATGCGCCGCCGATGGATCGTACCGGTCAGGCGCTCGATGCGGTCGCCTCCGCCATCGAAGAGGCAGGCTACACCACAGCAGAGGTCACACTCGGGGTCGATGCCGCTGCATCCGAGTTCTTCAAAGACGGAAAGTACCGGATCGACGGTACCGGACTCGACGGCGGCGAGATGGTCGATTACTATCTGGACCTGATAAAGACGTATCCGATCTTCTTAATCGAGGATCCGTTCCACGAAGAGGCATTCGAGGACTTCGCCCGACTGACCGCGGCAACGGACCGGGTCATCATCGGTGACGATATCTTTGTGACCAATATCAAGCGACTGCAGCGCGGGATCGATGCGAAAGCCGCGAATGCGCTGCTACTGAAGTTAAACCAGATAGGAACGGTATCAGAGGCGTTTGATGCTGCACATCTGGCGCACAGGAACGGATACCGGGTTGTGGTGAGTCATCGGTCTGCCGAGACCTGCGACTCGATGATCGCTAATGTTGCTGTTGCAATCGGCGCGGATCTCTTAAAGACTGGAGCACCTGCCAGGTCAGAGCGCACCTCCAAGTATAACCAACTCTTAAGGATCGAAGAGGAACTTGGCGAAGCAGCGAGATTCGCTCAACTGTGAGAAAGATATATATACCATATATTTGAGATATAATTTATGGGATGGTATGCATGAGTTCATTTCGAACAAAAATCAAGAGGAGACTGGAGCGGTATCTTGAGCTGGACGCCGATGGGATTCGGTATGCTGTTATGAAAACCCTATTGAAGGTCAAACGGGTAACCGTAGATCTTCTACATGACGTCCTCTCCAAGAAATTCAAGGTCACCCACAAGACCGTTGCATCGATGGTTGGATATATCCAATCCAAACTCGGCATTCTCCATGCGCAGAAGCAGTCATACAAGACGCACATCGTCTACACGCTGCGTGATGAGTATGTCGATCTTGTGAGATCGGTGCTGCGAAGATCTGTAGACGCAAAAACCCAGACTGCGACATGACGCTGGTGAAGGATGCTCCGCGCACCTCGACCAGTTTCATCATCAGATCGGACGCAAACGCGAGGGTCACCGCATCCCGCGATCCGTTCTATGAACTGATGCGCCGGCTCTTCCAGGACGAGAGCACCGCTATTAGGGGGCAGAGATTCCTTGAGATGATCCTCGAACGGGAGGCATCCGGAAATCCGATACAGACGAACGAGTGGGCAGAACTGCTACGCGAGTTAGGGGTCAGCAGATCATCGTTTTATGCCATGCGAAACAAACTGCTCGGTTCCGGAATGATCACGAACAAGAAAGGGGTTTACCGGGTATCAGGGCAGTTTAGCAAGGATCTTGTTGATATTGCGAGATGGTGGTGGATTGCTGTGTTGAAGCGGGATCTGGATGGTCTGTGAGAGTTGATAGGGTAATTGGTTTTTGGCGCTCATGTTATGGGGTCTGGGATGCTTCACCCAGAAGACGTGAGAACGACTCTTCGTCGAGATGCAACTTGAGCTGCTCCTTTGCAGGAAGATAAGTCTGTTCCCATGACCTGCGCCCATTTAACATGCTCATCTCGATGATGGCTTCGATCGAACGTGTGCCGTGTTTATACCTTTTAACGCCGATCAGTGCTCGCAGCACGCCATCATCGATTCTGAGATGTTTTCTGCTGTCAAAGAGGTTATCTACCTTCTGTTCGAGTAGTGAACGAAGTAGCATCGCCCGCCTGATTACAAATACCGTATCGTCAGACCCTCTCTGATTAGGTCCCCTTATATTTACGTAACCGCGCAGACGGCTTGTGAAATCGGGTCCTTTCGCATCTTTATACGCCCTCGCTTCTTCAGGGTCCATGGTAGCGGCATCATCGGCACCGTCTCCCGAGAATCTTTCAAATGTGTTGTTTATTCCGCCTGCAAAGACAAAGATCGATCTGCCGATGGGGTGCATAGTCTCCCGTTCCATGAATTTTCCGTCCTGCATCGGTTCTAAAAAGTATTTCAGCCAGCCAAGTTTCCCATTAAAATCCGAATCAAACTCATCAAAAAAGACGAGCGGAATCTTCCCTTCCAGCGCAAGGTCGCGGACTTTATGAAACGCGCTGATCAGATCAGACTTTGAATCGAACTGGGAAAGATTGCACTTCAATATCTCAATCCTACCTGAAGCAATACTCTTTGCGATCTCGGTTATGCCAAAGGATTTGCCAGAACCGGGTGAACCAAAGACCGCTATTGAAAGTGGGCGTGTACAACTCTCTGATTCGATATATTCCCGCATCAGGTTCTTTATACTGTGAAAGCTCTCAATCTCATTCCGGTCAACACTCTTTAACTTCCCGAAGTTACCTATTGGGACGTTGTTAAGTGCAGCAGTCTCCCCTTCCTTTACAATTCCATAAGCGATATGCTCCAGCACGGGATCGTTTATCTCTTTGAGGATGCACCACGAATGCGGGTCCGCATCCTCTGCCGTGTTCTGATCAGATATTACCACATCAGCTATAGAATCGCCGCTCTGTTCACTGGCTAAAAAGATACCAGCTACGGGGTAGGGATATTCAGGTTCACGTTCAGCGTCCTTTCCAAAACCGCGTCTGACAAGTTCCCGGGAGGCATTTAACCCATCACACACCGCCCTTCCCACTGCATCAGAGAGTGGATCCCCGCAATCACACTGGACAGCGATCCTTGCTGCGAGTGCGGCAACGAATACAGAAGAGATTCCCTGCATCTTTCCGGGGTAGTTGTGCGTAAAGTCGCCCTCGCTCATGGTCGGATCGAAGTACAGCCGAGATATTACGTGGTCGCCCACCAATGTATAATGGATCGCGCCTTCGAGACCGAAGCGAACCACGAGATTTGTACAGTCTGTAAGCCTTATTCCTGCGTTGTATGCCATCTGCCAGACGAATTCCTTGGCGGTCCGCTCCTATGAAAGAGAGCGGCTGAGGTTCATGCCGCTTGCACGCAGATCATCCGCGGTCACGACCATAACCAGCCTTTCGGAATGATTCCTTGAGACGTGCCCCCACAGATCGCCGGAAGCAAGAGGGCGGTGCATCTTGCATACCACGATTGGGTTTTGCCCTTCGTCCTGTATCGCCAAAGGCCATCTCGTTTCATCATCGCGAAATCCGTTCCCTGCATCATCGAGAACCACCATATCCGCACGAGGATCGTCATCTTCAAAGGAAAGCGGCACCGAAAAGTCTTCGGTTGGTCCTGTAAACCCTCTGCAACGCCCGATTCGGTAAACCATCTGGTCTTTGTCCACATCCCTGCGGTCCGATGAATACGGGAAAAGCTCCAATTCGGCGTTTGAGTGAAGGAGGACTTTCGGAGAAATTTTATCTATATCCTTCAACTGCGGCGAAACCACAGTGATGCCGGTTGCAGTGCGCATAAAATCTGCTAAAAGAAGCGCACCTCCGGGTTTTGCGGTCATGCGCGTCCCGGAATAAAGTTTCCAGTTTAGCCCCGCATCTTCCGGTTTTGTGGGCCATTGCAGCCAGTCAATGCAGACATCTCCAGTAACAACGATTGTGGGGCTCTTACTCTCCATACTTTCTCCTCCTTTACACTATGATTCATCCCTATACGTTTGCAACCAGATAAATTCATCCGCGCTTCTACTGCTCACGCACCAATCATCCGCAAGAACTGCACCCCCAAAGCGATCTCACGGCATACTGCGATCCTCAAACTCCTCAAACCCGCTCGATCGCAGAATACGTCGGTCCCCGGTGATGATGAGCCCCTCGACCCGGTCCAGGCGCTCGATCAGTTCCATGCCGTCCGCTTCACCGAGCACGAATACCGCAGTCGCAAGTGCATCGGCATCGGTTGCGCGCTCTGCAATGATCGTCGCGCTTAACAGTTCATCGGTTGCATATCCGGTCTTCGGGTCGACGATGTGCGATGCCCGCGCCCCCTCGCTGAAATACCGTTCATAATTCCCACTCGTTGCAACAGACATGTCGCACAGGTTTAAGACGGTTATATGCTCGGTTCTGTTCTTCGGATTTCTGAGAGCGACACTCCAGGGCTCATCTTCCGTCTTGGAACCAATCGCCCGGATATCGCCGCCGGCATTCACGAGCGCGTGCGCTATATGATTCTCCTTTAACACCTCGATCGCCCGGTCGATCGCGTACCCCTTTGCAATGCCGCCAAGAGTGATCCCCATCGATCCCTGACTAAATGAGATGCTGCCATTTCCGATCGTTATATTTTTATAGTTCACCAGTTTTAGTGTCTCGTTGATCTCATCACTCGTCGGTGGCGATCCGGCACGCATTCGCTCCCCCCATAGATTTATAACCGGTAAAACAGTGATGTCGAACGATCCGTCTGTTAATTCCGAATATCCGACCGATTTAGTAACGATATACCGCAAATCAGAAGATGCGTTCGGGAGGGATCCGTTATTATTCAGTCTTGTAACCTCGCTTCCTTCTTCGGTACAACTCATCAGATGCTCGATCCGGTAGACCTCCGCAAACGCGCTACCGATGGCACGGTCAGCTTCGGATACATCGGGATGCATCACCGTGATGGTCACATCGGTGTCCATCGAAACCCTTGTAGCCTCGATGCGATGGGTGTTTATGCACCCGGATGCTGCGACTACAAGAACCAGCAGAACGATTAGGATTCTTTTATTCATTATAGCTGGCATGGAGTCAAGAGCAATGTCCACGATACGAACCAGAGGATCATGGTCATGAACGCGATATAGAACCAGTCTTTCCATGTAAACTGGTTCGCATCCATTCCCAGATATATATAAATGGGCTTCTGGATGTAGAATGCCAGCAGCAGTATCAGATATGAGAAATTACTCGATTGTGGTGTCAGGAAATTATAGCATACTGCTCCGGATGCTATGCCGAGAATAGATGATACAATGGTCTTCTTGATGCCATCGACGTGCCGCTTGCGCCGGTCGATTGGCGGTGTGACAGCTTCAGCGGATTCCTTCTCTTCCGCAGTTTGTCTTGCAATCTTTTTTTTGCTCATCAAACCAGTGATGGCGTGATCTCCTATCAATGTTGTGGTTTCGAGATTCGTGTAATTCGCGATATTCGTCTGAATTCGTGATTTTATCGCGAATGCCACGTTTGGATAGATTGCACAAATCGAGTAAATCGGCGGAGAACACTCGGATTTTTAGACAGTGCCAGTATATGGACGTACGGCTCCAACACAAAGATTTATTGACCAGAGCGTCCGTTATCTGTTCATCTGGCAGGTAGAGAACCAGACAACAAGGATGGATGCTGATATGATCTTCCCAGCCGAATACAAATGCGTGGGCGCGATCCGCACCGATGAGACGCTCTCTGACGCGCACGACGAACTCCTGCGCCGCAAGACCAGTCGGGCCGCGGAGTCTGAGATGTACTTCCTCTCAGAGTACCTGCTCATCTTCGCGTCCGACGGCTGCGCGGTCTACAGTGTGGCAAGCGAAGGAGAGGGGTTATTCAGGACCGTAACAACGCTTGCCCGGATCGCATCCGGAGAAGAGGTCGCACAATACAGTAAACTGGTAAATATGCACAACCGCACCGAACTTGTGAAAACAGCGTACGGATGCTGCACGGATGCGGTAAACACAGTCATATTCAAAAGCGTGGACCAGCACCTCACATTTGTGCACAGACCCGATCCGGGCGACCTGCTTGAGATCGATGTGATCGATGTGATCCCACCTGTTCCGGGCTGGCTCACATACATGGTCGGACAACTCGACAGTTGTCTGCTCGGCGAACTCGGTGTCGTGTTCACAGAGAACATCCTGGACCTGCGACAGTTCGAAAGCGAGGATGCGGTCTTCCCATGCTTCACGTCAGGTCTATCCGGGAGATACCTGGATAGCGAAGAGATAACGGCGCCCGCCACCCTGATCGGGTGCGACATCTCAAAGATGATCCTTGAAGAGCGTTTCCCGGGCCTCGACTACAAATTCACTAACATCTGCTCGCGGACATCAGACCTGTACCAGATCACAAAGCCATTCATCGCACGGTGCTGCCAGTCCGAGCGATCAGGACTCGTCGAGATTAATGGAATCGATGGCGTGGTCGTGCACTGGGCGGCATCCGGCTACGAGGTTGCGGATGCGCTCCGGGACCTGGTATGAAAGATTCGGTCGCGACCATGATCATCGGGATTACAGGCACGCCCGGAACCGGGAAGACGTCTGCATCTGCTCTTATAGGGGGCGTGCTCGATCTGAATGAACTCATCAAGACCGAGGGGCTATATCTCGGAATCGATGAAGCGCGGGACTCCCTGGTCGCTGATATGGATGCGGTGTACGATCGTGTCTGCGGGATCGGTGATGGGTGGGATGGGGATCTCGTCATCGAGGGGCATCTCTCGCACCATGTCAGCGATTCCGCGATCGTGCTCCGTCTCGCGCCCGATGAACTCGAGAAGCGGCTTATGGCGCGGGGGTATTCCAGGGCAAAGATCTCTGAGAACGCGCTTGCAGAGGCGATCGATGTGATCCTTGTCGAGGCAGTGGACTGGTGCGATAGGGTGTATGAGCTCGATACGACCGGCAAGACGGTGGAGGAGGTCGCTGATTCGATCCTGGAGATTCTTGATGCGATCGGTCGCGGAATCAAGATCGATGGATACGAGCCCGGATCGGTCGACTGGCTGGAATCGGAAGCCTCGTGTCTAGTTAACTTTGATTATGGCATGTGATGCGGCAGAACAAGTTGACAGAACTGGCTCCGCGAATCCCTCGTTTATTTGAGCGATCCGATCCGGGGTGCGATCGGTGCGGAGACGGGCAGGAGTATAGGACGGACATCACAAGGCAGGACACTCGCAATCACAAACGAAAGGTATTAATGTCACCAGATCAACAATCCCATGAATATGGAATGAAAACGTCAATAAGTATTGTATCCGGACCCTCATCCCAAATACTGGCAGGGAGAGTTGCGCGTACGCTGGGATGCCACCTTGCAGACACCGAATTTTCAACGTTTCCTGATGGCGAGCGATACCTCCGTGTACCTGACATCGATTCCTGCGATCATGTCGTGATCGTACAGTCAACACCGACCGATTCCGATTACATCTCGCTTCTGCAACTTATCGATGCCTGTGACACATCCGGTCGGGTCGATGTCGTCATCCCGTATTTCGGGTATGCACGGCAGGACAAACGGTTCAAGGGCGGGGAGTCTGTGAGTGCACGGGCACTTGCTCAAGCGATCACAGCGGACCACGTATTCACAGTAAACATCCACAACCCAGGCGTGCTTTCGTATTTTGATGCGCCTGCGACCAGCGTCAATGCCGCGCCAGCAGTCGGGGAGTACATCGCATCGATGAAACTTGACGATCCGATGATCATTGCGCCGGACGAAGGTGCTATCGATCTCGCACGGTCCACATCTGAGAATCTCGGCATCGACTTCAA
>JAUVWP010000046.1 GCA_030604085.1 Methanosarcinales archaeon
CGGAAGATCAAAGATCAGCTATTAAAATCAAAAGTTAAAAAAGAGATTCTTAAAATAATGGACTCGCCAGAAATTGGTAAACCAATGAGGTACGGCAGGAAAGGCACCAGAGAAGTTCATATTCCACTTTTCAGGTTGTCTTATTTATACCTAAAGAACGAAGATAAAATAGTTTTGCTGGATTTAT
The DNA here is from genome assembly GCA_030604085.1 of Methanosarcinales archaeon. GTDB lineage: Archaea > Halobacteriota > Methanosarcinia > Methanosarcinales > Methanogasteraceae > Methanogaster_A. The sequence goes on from JAUVWP010000046.1 coordinate 188, forward strand.
ATCATAAAAATAAACAATAATACTGGATAAAAAATCACGGGTCTGCGCCCATATTTTGCAGAGCGCAGACATAAATCACCTACAACCTACATCACCGGCAGAAACTTCTCGATCTCGTAAGGCGTGACCTGTATCCGGTAATCGTCCCATTCCTGTTTCTTAAGCGAGATGAACCGCTCAAAGGTGTGGTTTCCGAGTGCCCGGCGCACAAGATCGCTCTTCTCGGTCTCGGCAATCGCCTCACCCAGACTTGCGGGCAGCGATTCGACACCAAGTTTCTTCCTCTCGGTTTCGCTCATCTTGTAGATGTTCTGCTCAAGCGGCGCTGGCAGTTCGTATCCTTTCTCGACGCCCTCAAGTCCTGCTGCAAGCATCACCGCAAATGTCAGGTACGGGTTGCAGACCGGGTCTGCTGCACGGTATTCCATCCGTGTTGCAAGCTCCTTTCCTGGCTGGTACATCGGCACCCTTATGAGCGCTGATCTGTTCCTGCGTGCCCATGCGATATAGACCGGCGCCTCAAACCCGGGAACGAGTCGCTTGTACGAGTTCACGCTCTGGGCAAAGACCGAACAAATCTCTCTTGAATGGTGGAGCAATCCTGCGATGTAGCTCTGCGCAAGGTCCGAGAGATCGTATTCACAGTCTGCGTCGAAGAATGCGTTGTGGTCGCCCTTAAATAGCGACTGGTGCGTGTGCATTCCTGATCCATTCTCTCCGAAGATCGGTTTTGGCATGAACGTTGCATAAACCCCGAAGTTTCTGGCAATCTCCTTTGCGACAAGCTTATACGTCATCACATTGTCTGCCATGGCGAGAGCCTCGGAGTATCTGAGATCGATCTCGTGCTGGGAGGGCGCAACCTCGTGGTGGCTATACTCCACCCGAATCCCCATCTTCTCAAGCGCAAAGACCGTCTCTCTCCTGTAATCGGTCGCAAGGTCAAGCGGTGTTAAGTCAAAGTACCCGCCCTTGTCAAGGACTTCCGGGGCATCCGAGTCCTTGAAGTAGAAGAATTCGAGTTCGGGTCCAACAAACATCTCAAGCCCCATCTTCTTCGCCCGCTCAAGGTTTCTCTTGAGAACATATCTCGGATCGCCCTCGTACGGCTTCCTGTCAGGGGTCAGCACATCCACAAACATCCGTGCGGTTGCGTCATCCACAGGTCTCCACGGGAGGATCTGGAAGGTCGATGTGTCTGGCATCGCAACCATATCACTCTCCTCGATGTCCTGATACCCTGCAATCGACGAGCCATCAAAGCCCATCCCGTCGGTGAGCGCGTTTTCGAGTTCCGATTTCGTGATCGCAAAACTCTTCAGAACTCCCATAATATCTGTGAACCACAGCCGGATGAATTTTACATTCTGCTCCTCGACTGCGGCGATTACATCGTCTTTTGTCATAGTCATATTATCACCTGTCATCGGTTAAGTGACCACTACCCACTTACCGTGTTTTCATATATAGCTGTTGTGGTCAAATGCGATCGGACCCGAAATGTGAGCAGGTGAATAGTGCACCAGTGGAGCTTATGGGTCAGTTTCCCACCATCACCGGAGGAATTGGAAGGGGACTCTCAATTGTTTTCAAATCCCCTTCGTGTGGCATCTCAAATTCAGAAATTGTATCCCTTCTCGCCGTGCTGCGTCTGATCGAGCCCGATGTTCTCCTCGCTCACAGAGACCTTGAGTCCCAGTGTCCGGTCCAGAACAAAGCCGATCCCTATCGTGCAGACAACTGTGTACATCATAGTAATGGTGGCTCCCTCGAACTGCAGGAAGAGCTGGTGTGAGTTACCAGCGAGTAGCCCGGCAGCACCAACAGTCGCAAACACGCCGGTCAGAAGCGCTCCTGTGGTCCCACCGACACCATGGACGCCGAAGACATCGAGCGAATCATCGTAGCCAAGCTTTCCTTTCAGCATCACTGCGCTGTAGCAGACAACCCCTGCAACAGCCCCGATAGCAATTGCAGCCATCGGTGTTACAAATCCGGCGGCAGGCGTTATCGCCACGAGACCTGCAAGAATTCCTGTTGCAAACCCGAGTGCGGTTGGTTTTCCGGTGCCCCACCATTCCGCAACCATCCATGAGAGTCCGGCTGCTGCAGGCGCAACGAACGTTGTTATGAATGCGAGCGCTGCGATCTCGTTTGCTGCAAGTGCTGAGCCAGCGTTAAACCCGAACCAGCCAAACCAGAGAAACCCGGTACCGATGAGTGTGAGTGTTACGTTGTGTGGCTTTATGACATCCACGCCGTAACCCTTCCGTTTGCCAAGGAAGACGAGGATCGCGAGTGCTGAGATTCCGGATGTGATGTGGACGACTGTCCCGCCCGCAAAGTCGAGTGCCTCACCTGTCAAAAACCCGCCGCCCCAGACCCAGTGGCAGACTGGCGCATAGACGATCAAGCTCCAGAGCGTGATAAACGCGATGTAACTCTTGAACTTGATGCGTCCGACAACAGCACCTGAGATAAGCGCGGGCGTTATGATTGCAAACATGCCCTGGAACGCAACGAATGCGTACGTCGGGATCGTTCCGGTCGTTGAATTGTAGTCGATCCCCGCAAGGAAGATGTGGTCAAGTCCGCCGACAAACCAGTTCCCCTCACTGAATGCAAGCGAATACCCGACCACAACCCATAGCACAGCGACGATCCCCATAACGACGAACGAGTGCATCATGCTGCTTAAGACGTTCTTTCGCCGGACCATCCCGCCGTAGAAGAGCGCAAGTCCGGGGAGCATAAAGAGGACGAGCGCTGATGAGATCAACACCCACGCGGTATCTGCGAAGACAATAGCCATTTTTTGTAAACTCCCATATCCTCAGATCGCATCAGAACCGGTTTCGCTGGTACTGATCCTTACAACATCCTCAAGAGGCAGGACAAATATCTTACCGTCTCCAATCTCGCCTTTTTCGTTTGTCTTTGCTCCCTTCTGGATGGCTTCGATCGTTGGTGCAAGGAAATCGTCGTTTACCGCTATTTCGAGCTTGATCTTTTCAAGAAGGTTTACCTCAAGTTCAACTGCCCGGTATACCTCTAAATATCCTTTCTGAGCGCCATATCCCGATACCGGCGATACGGTCAATCGGCTCACCTCAACCTTCTGGAGCTCCCTCGTGACCGAATCGAGCCGTTCGGGTCGTATTATTGCTATGACATATTTCATAGGTCTTCGGAAGGTGATTACCTTATGACATTATTTAAGGTTTTCTATCACAAATAAAATGAGTCGTTAAATATAAATCTCAGAACATCGGTTCAGCATCCACAGGATTCCACAATCTATATCAACCCAAGACCCCATACCAGAGACTATGAACGCTGTTATCGGGCTTGAGGATGGGACGATCCTGCACGGCACTGGTTTTGGCTCCGAATGTGAGGTCTCCGGAGAACTGGTCTTCACCACACAGTTCACAGGATATGAGGAGGCGCTGACCGATCCATCGTACAGGGGACAGATCCTGATGTTTGCGTACCCCTTAATCGGCAATTACGGGGTAAACCCGGACGCGTTCCAGTCACAGGGAATGCAGGCAGAGGGACTTGTCGTGCGGGAGATGTGCGACCACCCGTCACACTATCAGCACAAGGAGAGCATCCACGAGTTCCTGGAGCGCGAGGGCAAGCCCGGAATCGCGGGAATCGATACCCGGCATCTCACGATCAAGACGAGGGAGCACGGGACGCTCCGTGCTGCGCTGATAGTAGATGGCAGCAGCAGCGGTATCGATGGGGAATATGCCGTGGAACTTGCACGTGAGCAGCCCGATATCTCTGAGATCGATCTGATCTCGCAGGTAACGTGCAAAAGACCATATCACATCGAGGGCAGCGGGAAGAAAGTTGCACTGATCGATCTCGGGATCAAACAAAACATCCTCCGGAGTCTCGAGCGCCGGGGGCTCGATATTTCGGTGTTTCCAGCCACAGCAACCGCGACAGAAGTCATGTCCGCTGGTCCTGACATCCTATTTCTCTCAAACGGACCTGGAGACCCCACGCAGGCTAAGAGCGCAATTGGGGTTGTGTCAGAGCTTGCTGGCACACTGCCAGTTGCAGGCATCTGTCTCGGGCATCAGGTGATAGCGCTTGCGCTCGGGTGCGAAACATATAAACTCAAGTTCGGGCATCGTGGGGCAAATCAGCCCGTAAAAGACTTGCAGAGCGGGAAGGTTTATATCTCGTCACAGAACCACGGTTTTGCTGTTGATAAGGACTCAATTGAGGGGACCGGCATTAAGATCACGCAGATCAACACGAACGACGGCACAATCGAGGGATTCGAGCACCCCGATCTCGATGTCCTTTCGGTGCAGTACCATCCTGAGGCGCATCCGGGTCCGAGAGATACTGAGATGTGGTTCTTCGACCGCGTCGCTGGAAGGGCAGGAGGCGAGTAACTGATGTGACATGGAGACTGTGCAGGAGCTGGTGGTGTGAGCAAGGTTCTTCCGAGTCTGCCTTACACCAGAATCACCGAGCATTCAGAGTGGCGGCCGGACCGTAGTATGCTAGCGTGACAGCCACATCCGGCTGCAAAAGCATCATGGGTGAAGTGCTGAAACCCACAATTTCTGCTCACAATCCAGTTAAGCGTTCTACATTGTCTCATATTTTGAAACCGGATCGTATCGATGTCGAGGAGGAACTACTATATAGTGAAAAGTGGAGACTATAAATATGAACACGAGTCTGTGGATGGCTTGTAAATGAGGGGCAGAGATCATGATTAAAGGCGAAGAAATTCGATTGGCGGGGATATACGCAAAATATGCGCGGATTTGCTACACTGTGCGCCACTTCGAGAATACGCAACATGGGGGAGAGTCAAATGAATAATACCATTCAATCTGAAAAGAAAGATATTAATTCTATTTTTTCTGATTTCTGGTTCTTGATACCAGAATATCAGCGATCGTATGTTTGGAATGATGACAACGTAAACGATTTATTAGACGATCTCTGGTTTGCATGCCAGAATAAAAATAATAACGAATATTTCCTGGGTTCGTTGGTCTTGAAAAGGACTCGTGAAAGTGCTTTTGCTGAATTTGAAGTTTTAGATGGTCAACAGCGGCTTACTACTTTTTTCATATTGATGGCTGTAATCAGAGATTTAACAACTAACCGACAACTAAAAGGAACATGCAAGGAGAGAGTTCACCAAGAAAAGAATAAATTTGTCGGCATTCCAGAAAGAGTGAGAATCGTTTACAAAATAAGGGATGATGTAGGGGATTTCATAAACAAGTTCATTTTAGAGGGAAATGGGACTGAAAAGCCGGAAATAAAAGAAAAAATTGATACTAAGAATGTTTCCATCTCTCACATGGCAAAAGCTACAGGAACAATCCGTAAGTTCTTTAAAGATAGAACCGATTCTGACCTAGAAAAATTTGCCGAGTTCTTGGGACTCAAGGTTGTGTTTATTTACGTTTCGACAGAAAGTATGGAAGATGCTTTCAGAATGTTTACGATCTTGAATAATAGAGGTCTTCCGTTGTCAAACACCGATATTTTAAAATCAATAAATATTGGTGCGATGGGTGATAAAGATACGGAACTTTATGCAAAAGAATGGGAATCGATAGAAGGGGATCTGGGGGGTGACTTTGATAGATTCCTGTCATTTATACGAACGATATTAGTTAAAGAAAAGGCTAGATCGAATTTAGTCGAAGAGTATGAAGAGAAGATCTATAAGGCAAACTTACTGAGAAAGGGGAAGGACACAATTGAGCTGATAATAAAATATAAAGATATTTATGATAAAATAATAACATTTGATAACAATTCTGAAATAGATGACAATGTCTATAAAAATCTGATAACGATAATGAATATCGGATTACCCTCTGGTGATTGGATGCCGCCTCTACTGGCCTACTATAATAAATTCAGAAAGAATCAATTAACAAATTTTATCGAAAAATTGGAATACAAATTTAGTGGTGATTGGATATTGCAGATGACGCCAACCACCAGAATTGAAAATATGAATAATATACTAAAACGAATCGAAGAAAGTGAAAATCCAGACAAGCTATTACAAGACAACAAACTTTTCGAAGTTGATAACGAATCGCTGAAAGAAACCCTCAATGGAGGTGTCTATGGGAGGAGATTTGCTCGTTATATTTTACTGAAATATGAATATTTACAGAGTGAGAATACTGTTCAGTTGTCTAACTACAAGACGATCAGTGTGGAGCATATTTTACCACAAAATCCAGACGATGGTAGCAAATGGAAAAAAGATTTTTCTGACGGCGAAACAGACTATTGGTTGCATAAATTAGCTAATTTGGTTCTAATCAGCGGAAGAAAGAATTCTAAGCTTAGCAATTTCGATTTCCAAGAGAAGAAGAAAAAGTATTTAGAAGGAAGAATTGATATTTTCAGCGGTAGTAAGGTGTTTATCGAACAAAAGAATGAGTGGAATGTTGAAACACTCGAAGATAGACAAGAATCGATGATAAAAGAATTGATAACAAATTAAACCAGTGCGCGATACAACGTTGCATCTGTACCGGAAAACCGTATGCCATGTCCTAAAAGGACAGATAATCCGGACACTTCGGTAATCTCAGCACTATTCGATGCAAGGAATGCGAGTGAATGAACAAAACCATAAAAGATATTAAACCAATTCTTGATTTAGTAAAAGAGAAACTTCAGGGAATTTATGGGGAACGATTGAGTGAAATAATCTTATACGGTTCTTATGTACGAGGGGATGCCACAGAAGAATCGGACATCGATCTTATTCTTCTTTTGGAAGATATGAACAGTCCTGTTTCCGAAATAGAAAAGTTTTCCGGAGAGATTCATCAGTTAGATTTCCTGTATGATATGGTAGTCTCCATAATTCCTATCGAGGCTGATCAATACCGGACACGGAGATTACCGATCATCCTCAATGCAAAAAGAGAAGGTATTCCAATATGAGTGAAGATAAAGACATCTCAGAACTGATGCAGAAAGCTAAAGAGAGTCTTGAAGCTGCAAAAAGCCTACCCCGGGATGGTTTTTATGGTTTTTCTGCAGCATGGTCGTATTATTCGATTTCTCATGTAGTCAGGCGTGCAGGTCCCTCCGCGAAGAGGGGATATACGTAGTTCTCGTGAACTCAAATCCTGCAACGATCATGACCGACCCCGAGACTGCGGACGCAGTCTACATCGAGCCGCTTTCGATAGAAAATAAGATTGTGCCAGAAACATATATGAATATATAGAACCGACAAGTCTGATGATCGAATGTCATGACTCTATGTGATGGAAAATACCATGCGCGAAATAACGACCCTTGGCGAGTTGAAAGGAAGACTACAAGCAGGATTTGAGAATAACGAAGAATCATTAGAGGAGTTTGGGAAGACGTACTCAACCCAGCTAAAAGCATACCTGATAGAGAGTAATCGCAGTGTAGACGTTGCAGGCTGCCCTATCGGGAAATGGCGAGGACTTGATTCAACTGGTTGGTATGGAAATCAGGATGAAAATCTCTCAAACACGTTGTTTCTGGATGGGACAAGAGAACGAGTGTGGATAATCTACAGTATACTAGATGCAGCCGAATCGGATCTGGCTATCAGGAACTGGGTTGAAAGCAGAAAAGGACTTGATCGATGCTGGCTATCAAGAAAACAATTACTACATTGGGATGGTATGGAACACTGGCGCCAGAGTGGTCTGGGACTCAGGTTCACTGACGGTCTTTATCCTGAAGAAGAGGCAGGCAAGTTCAGTCTCAAGGCATGGTACGGAGCAAACCGATATATCGGTGGTCTGGATGAAGTTATTGAGAAAGCAAAGGAGAGATTTGCTATCTATAGCGCAAGGTGGCAGAAAAGAAGAAACGGTTCTGTGGCGATCTCTGCAGAATGGTATAGCAATGGGAAAGCCACCATTAATAGAGCAGTGGATGTTGATGAGGTTCTGTTATCCATTTCCGAGATGGCGAATCGGTACGATGACGCCATCTCCGATGCAACCGAACTTCGCGACACGACCTTATGTGCTTTTGAGATCGATTTCAGTCAGGAGATTGATCTGGATGCTTTTTCAAATACCGTTGCAAAGGGCACGGGTGAAATGAAGTTGTGGCTGGTGGAAACCGAAGCCGAAGCCGACTTCAGAAGGTTCCGAGGCGTGGATCTGCATACATGGGACCGTGTTTTGCTGGATGTTGGTCCCGACTTCGCGTATCTCACAATTCCTGGTAAAGGCTGTGTCAATGCAGCACCTCGAATAGCAACCATTCAGGGCGAAGATAACGCTGGAAGAACGTCCATATTCCATGACGGGGTGGAGATATTTGCCTGAACAGGATGATCGGATAGTCTTGTGGCGTAACACGATCCAACTGTTCTACCAGTACAATCGACCCAATTTCGTTGGACCTTTCAAAGCTGCCGGATTCAGATATAATGTAGAACCGCTCTTTCTATCTTCTGAGCAGGGCAAAGATTTGGAACCTGATATAGTGGCAAGTTGTGAAACTGGATGGCTGATATTAGAGTTGACAACTCAACCAAAGTCCAAGGAACCGAAACTTGATCGGTACAGATCGATAGATCCTCGCGACCTTAGCCAGTATGGACTTTCTGTCCATGACGGTGAACCCGACGTTATGACAAGCCGATTATCGGATAATGTGGGTGATGGCCCATATTGCCAGATTACCGTAGATAACATTCTTAAAATAAAAAAAGAAGAGTATCTCCAGAACCAACGTCTGACATGTGAATTGATCAAGGCAGAAGGGATGGATTTAAGAAGACTTCCGGAGATACCCATCGCCATAATTCCGGAAATGGCGGGGAAATGGAAAGAGATTCGCAGGGGGTTGATTGAAATAGTCATGCAGGTATTCGATCCGAATAGTGATGGAAAGACGCCGGTGCAATTGGTGGATGACGGATTGGAAAGACTATCCGACAAGATACGACCTGCTGTGAGAAGTCGGCTAATATCTAAAGTAAATAATGCAATGGAAGACCTGATCCAGAATCATCTTTCTGAGTATCTCGAGTTCAAAGATGGCAGGTATAGAGCCACTGAGAAATTCAAAACGCACCATAAGACGATGGAATTTATTGCTTTGAGATTGAAGGAGTGGTCCGGCATCCCACAAACTATACAAGCTCCCCTCTTCGAAAGTGAGTGAACACCCATGCCAAAAGACCCAACCATCAAAAAAATCCTCCTCATAGGATCAGGTCCGATCCTGATCGGACAGGCCGCGGAATTCGATTTCTCAGGCAGTCAGGCGTGCCAGTCCCTCCGCGAGGAAGGCATATCCGTAGTTCTCGTGAACTCGAACTCTGCAACAGTCATGACCGACCCAGAGACTGCGGATGCGGTCTACATCGAGCCGCTAACACCCGAGGTAATCGAGAAGATCATAGAGATTGAGCGCCCTGATGGACTCATCGCCGGATTTGGCGGTCAGACTGGGCTTAATCTCACAACCGAACTTGCAGAGAGTGGCGCACTCGATAAATACAACGTAAAACTTCTTGGAACGCCACTAAAGGCGATCTATGACACCGAGGACCGGGAACTCTTCAAGCAGGCGATGGAAAAGATCGGCGAGCCGGTCCCGAGGAGCCGGGCGGTCTCGACAATTAAGGACGCTCTTGCACTGATCCCCAAGCTCGGCCTCCCCTTAATCGTCCGCCCGGCATACACGCTCGGCGGCGCTGGCGGCGGGATCGCGTACACCCGCGACGATCTCTGCAGAATCTGCGAACTCGGGCTTAATCGGTCGCGGATCAATCAGGTGCTTGTCGAGGAGAGCGTGCTTGGCTGGAAAGAGTTCGAGTACGAGGTGATACGGGATTCAGGCGACACCTGCATCACGATCTGCAACATGGAGAACTTCGATCCGATGGGCATCCACACCGGTGAGTCGATCGTGGTGACCCCGTCTCAAACGCTCTCGGATAACGAGCACCAGATGCTTCGGAGCGCTGCGATAAACATCATACGGTTCCTTGGGATTGAGGGTGGCTGCAACATCCAGTTTGCGGTGAAAGACGGGAAGTACATAATTGTCGAGGTGAACCCCCGGGTCTCAAGGTCGTCAGCGCTCGCATCAAAGGCGACCGGCTACCCGATCGCACGGGTCGCTGCGAAGATTGCAATCGGGCTTAATCTTGATGAGATCAGGAATGATGTCACAGGCGAGACTCCCGCGTCATTTGAGCCGGCTATCGATTACGTGGTCGCAAAGATTCCGAGATGGCCTTTCGACAAGTTCGTGACAGCGGACAACACGCTCACAACCGCGATGAAGAGCACAGGCGAAGTGATGGCGATCGGGCGCACCATTGAGGAGGCGCTCCTCAAAGCCGTGCGTTCGCTTGACATCGGTATGAGTTTCGGAGACGCTGGAACCGGAACCGGGACAGCGGCGGATGATTGGACGCCTGATCGGATCAGGGAACTTCTCAGAACCCCGACAGACCAGCGTCTCTTCGTGGTGTACCACGCGCTACGCACCGGGTTTTCCAGCGAGGAGATCTCCGAACTGACATCGATCGACCCGTTCTTCCTGCAGAAACTGGGGAACATAATCGAGATCGAGGACCGCATCAAGCCGGGCTCAAGTCCGGACCCGAAGGTTCTCCGCGACGCAAAGTGGATCGGGTTAACAGATGAGCGGATTGCAGAACTCGCAGGCGTTACGCGGGAGGCGGTAACAGACCAGAGGCACGATCATGGAATTCTGCCCGCCTACAAGATGGTGGACACATGTGCGGCAGAGTTTGCGGCAAAGACTCCATATTACTACTCCTGCTACGAGGACGAGTGCGAAATAAACCCCACATCGAGAAAGAAGGTGCTGATTCTTGGGGCTGGTCCGATCCGGATCGGGCAGGGGATCGAGTTTGATTACTGTACAGTCCACGCTGTTATGTCGCTTCGAGAGGAAGGGATCGAGACGCATATCGTTAACAACAATCCTGAGACGGTATCTACTGATTTTGATACATCTGACAAGCTCTTCTTTGAGCCATTGACCCTCGAAGACGTGATGAACATCATCGAACGCGAGCGCCCCTACGGTGTCTGCGTCCAGTTCGGCGGACAGACGTCCGTCAATCTCGCAATCCCGCTTGCAAAGGAGATTGCACGCCGCCCCGACCTCGACACACAGATTCTCGGGACGTCGCCTGACGACATGGACCTTGCTGAGGACCGGAAACGCTTCAACCAGCTCCTCGCAGGTCTAGGGATCCCGCAGCCGGAAGCAGGCTATGCGACCTCAAAAGAGGAAGCACACGTCGCATCCGACCGGATCGGCTATCCCGTGCTCGTACGCCCCTCGTATGTGCTTGGCGGCAGGGCGATGGAGATCGTGTACGACTCCGACGATCTTGACCGGTACATGCGGGAAGCTGTGAGGGTTTCGCCGGATCATCCGGTCTTGATCGATGACTTTCTCGAAGACGCAGTCGAGATCGACTGTGATGCGGTCTGCGATGGCACAGATGTCCTGATCGGTGCGATCATGGAGCACATCGAGGAGGCAGGAATCCACTCGGGCGACTCAGTCTGCGTGATCCCGCCGCAGTCGCTCTCTCCCGACATCATGGACAAGGTCCGCGACTATGTGACGCGCATCGCACTCGCCTTAAATGTGCGGGGGCTGATAAACCTCCAGCTCGCAGAAAAAGACGGTGTGGTGTACGTGCTCGAGGCAAACCCGAGATCGTCCCGCACGATTCCGTTCGTCTCAAAAGCTGTGGGAATTCCGCTTGCGAAGATCGCTGCAAAGGTGATCGTTGGAAAGACGCTTCAGGAACTCGGATACGTGGACGAACCAGTGCCTAATTGCGTCTCTGTAAAAGAAGTCCTGCTGCCGTTTGACAAGCTGCCGGGAGCCGATCCGATACTCGGTCCTGAGATGCGATCCACTGGCGAAGTGATGGGGGTGGATCACGACTACGGGACCGCGTACTATAAGGCGCAGCTTGCCGCAGGTAACAGGCTTCCCACGGAGGGCACGGTCTTTCTCTCGATTCGGGATGCGGATAAGGGTCGAATTGTGGACATCGCACGAAAACTGCGGAGCACAGGACTGCAACTCATCGGAACCGGTGGGACTGTGGCGCATCTGCGTGATCATGGCGTTGCTGCGATACTGATTAAGAAGGTGAGCGAGGGCAGCCCGAACGTGGTTGACTTGATCAGGGCTGGCAAGGTCGATCTGATCGTAAACACGCCGCGGAGCAAGCAGGGGCGGAGGGACGGATACGAGATCAGGCGTGCTGCTGTCGATTTTAGTGTTCCGTACATCACAACGATTCAGGCAGCGGTTGCGGCGGGGGACGCGATCACGGTTGCTGCCGGGAAGGATGGAATTGGAGTGGAGTCGATACGGGAACTCTGTTACCCATAAAACTAAATAATATGGGAAACAAGATTCCCATACCGGTGCAATTATGGTGAATATACTGAAGTACAATCTCCACTGGACTCTTAAAATTTCTTAAGGAGTTCTCTCTTGATACGGGCTGTGTTGTAACAAAAGCTATGGCGGCGGGATCGCGTACGCTTGCTAAACCCCCTGCCCCTACTCGATCTTGAACCTGAGGAGCGCAGCCATTCCTCCAAGCGCATCGAGCCGATTTCCTGGCTCAAATTCTGAACTTAAGACGACGACCCGCCCCTGCATCTGCTCGACCCGCCGCAGGAGATCGTCTGCATCGATGCCGGATTTCGCTCCTGGCCCTTCACCGCCCCCGCCTCCAGTCCTGACGCCCATCTCATCTCCGGCCTCTGCCCCGGTCACTGCTCCTTGTACTGCCCCGGCTCCTGCCTCCCGGAAGTTCCGCAGCGTCTCATCAACGATCAGCAGCGTCTCGATCGCACCAAGTTCAAGCGCAGCCATAACCTCGGCGGTCCCGTAAGCGCACTTGCCGTAGGTTGCGATCTCGCGCATCAGTGCATCCATCATCTCAGTCTCCCGCCCGATCCTTGATTCCTGCACGATCCTGTCAACCGCGCCCCGCCGCAGGACCTCGATAAACCCGGGCATGCCGGTTGCCACGGTATCCTCGAGTACCGCACGTGCCGCGATATCCGGGTTCGAGGAGCGCAGATATTCCATAAAATCTTCTTTTATGAATCCGGGTCCTGCGATGATGATTGAGTGGTCTCCTCCGCCCGCAACGGATTTGTTGAGCGCATCTGCTGCCGACGCAAAGAACTCGTGCGTAAAATCGCCGCCCTGTTTCCCGGATGGCTTGGTGACCTGCGATACCCGATCCACGCCGAACTGGCGGACACGCCCGATCTCTGCTTCTCCTGACTCGACTGTGATGATCGTCACGCGTGGGCGATTGGAGAGGGCTTTCGCATCCTCGATCCGTTCGAGCTGATCCGGCTTCCAGTGCTTTGTGATGCCGACCATCGAGCCGATCTCGACGTTGATGGTGTGATACTCGCCGGTATCGACCCCGCCCCTAATGACGCCGCGTACACGGAGCCGGTTCGAGAACCGATGGAACTCCATCCCGGAAACCTCGATCGTGAGGTGGACCGACTTCTTTTCAGCCGCTTCCGGGCGTATCTTGTCGGTTGCCCCCTCCACCCGTCGTTTCGTAAACGCCGATACGAGATCGCGATTCTCGATTATGTATTTCAGGTGCCAGAGATCATCAAGCGTTTCAGGAACAAGTTCGATCACGCCCTCGCGTCTCTTCAGTTTCTGCCGTCTGATCTTCATCGTTGCTACTGTATTTGCTCTTCTGGTACAACTCTTTTCCGCAGGACCTGCCCAATAGGTTTACAAAGACCGCGTCCCCATGTAACCCTGTGAAACCAGTATCCGAATATCTCCCGCTTGTAGGGATGGCGGGGTTCATCATCCTCGTGCAGGTGCTTGCGCTTACGATGGCGGCTCCGATGGCGGAGAGCGGGATGCAGGCATTCGAGGACACGTCGTCGATCTGGAATGTGGTATGGTATATTGTAGTTATACTGGTATTCACGGCATTCATCCTTTTTATAATTAAAACCAACAAAAAATACATCCTCCACGCGGTCATACTCTTTGCAGTGGTTGCAACCATGTACTACGTGCTTATCGCATTCATGTCGGTTGTACCGGCAATCATCCTGACCCTTGCACTGGCCGCGCTGCTGTACAAGTTTCCTGAGTGGTATGTGATCGATGTCACTGGAATCCTTGTCGGAGCGGGCGCAAGCGCAATCTTCGGAATCTCGTTTGAGGTTCTCCCGACCATCATCTTCCTGATCCTTCTCGCGGTCTACGATATCATCTCGGTGTACAAGACCAAGCACATGATCGCACTTGCCGAGGGCGTGATGGAGCTTCGTGTGCCGATCCTCTTCGTGGTCCCGAAGCGCAAAGATTATTCCTTCATGAAGCAGGATTTCTCTACAAAGAAAGACGATGGAGAGGGGGAAGAGCGTGGCGCATTCTTTATGGGGCTTGGCGATGCCGTGATGCCAACGATCCTTGTGGTATCTGCCAACGTGTTCCTGCCAGTGGCGTACCCTGACCTGCCACTAATGTTCGGATCGGTCGTCCTGCCAGCGTTTCTCGCAGCAGTCGGGACGCTTATCGGGTATGCGGTGCTGATGGTTGTCGTGATGGGTGGAAAGCCGCAGGCAGGACTGCCTTTCTTGAATACCGGCGCAATCCTCGGATACGTGGCAGGATGTCTTATCGCAGGCATATCCGTGATACCCGCGATGCCGGTGGTGTGATATCGTATATGTGTGGCGGGCTTGTGGTATTTGTGGTATCTGGCTGATATTTCAGGGTGGTGGCATGGATAGTGCGGATTTCGGGTCTGATTCGGGCATCGATGCAGGGTGGCAGCCCCTTTCGAGAGTAGAGTTTATATAGTTTGGGCGTTTGATTGATCTATGATGTTTAATCGATCATTACATCAAGGAGGCAATGGTAATATGAATAAATGTATAAAATACTTAGGTATATTGATTATATTGATGGCATTTGCGGCGGCGACGATGCCTGCAAGCGCTGCTATCCCACCCATTCCAACAAATCTCCAGCACACAACCAGTAACGGCTGGGTCAACTACACATGGCAGGCTGGAACCACTGGGAACGTCACAAACAACTACCGCGTGTGTATGAATAGTGGATGGACAAACGGCACCAGTAACACGTACATGAATGCGGACGTTGGTTCTGGAGGGTGGGCAGATATAGCTGTATGGGCGTACAACACAAGTGGCGCTGGAAATCTTTCGGCGGACTATGCCCATGCTAATATACAGGCACCTGCAACAGACTACATCCCACCAGATCCAATAAATCTCCAGC
>JAUVWP010000141.1 GCA_030604085.1 Methanosarcinales archaeon
ACTTTTTTCAGGTAGCAGTGGATGAGAGGATACAGAAGACGATCATACAACGATGGTCCGGAGCAACCGACATAGTGATCAGCCATTTTCATGGAGATCACATTCCGTTAGCAGATGCTAATCCTTATCAGTTCAACATTAAAAAAATAACTGGATTAAACCCTGATGTCAGGATATGGGCTATGGACCAGTCCCATCTGCATCCGATTGAAGAGAAAAGAGTGGAGTCTCTTTCTGCTATCCTGAAGAACGATTTGACTTCCGCAGGAGGGATAAAGCACGGGGTAATGACCTTTTCCAAACCGGTATCTCATGGGGGCAAAGATGATAATCCGCAGACGGTGATGATGACAAGGATCGAAGAAGACCGCGTCTTTGTGCATACCTCTGACATCCAACTCCTTGACGACGAAGCCACCTCCCAAATACTGGACTGGGAGCCTGATATCGTATTGGCTGACGGACCTCCGCTCTATATGCCCAACAAGCTTTCGGAAAAGCAGACACAGCGGGCGTGGCGCAATGCTAAACGACTATCCCGGGAAGTTGGTACGTTAATCCTCGATCATCATTTAATGAGAAGTCATACAGGAGTCAAATGGCTGAAGTGGTTATCATCCGAAACAGAGAACAAAGTCATCTGTGGGGCCGATTTTATGAAAGCTCCAAGGATGTTACTTGAAGCGAGACGCAAATCCTTGTACAGGGATATGCCTGTCCCTGCCGGCTGGCATGAAGCTTATGGTGAAGGCAGAGTCAGTACCGATCATTACTGGAACTTGGCTAAGAGAATCTATAAAAGCATGAAGCTGGACGATCACAGTTGTGATTAGTATGGGAAAATCTGCTTGAAGTGATACTGAGGTAGGCGAAATTAATTCAGGAAAACACATTATTTTCCACTTTCCATCGAGCTTCCCGAACGCAACGGATGGGGTGCAGAAATTTTACCAGCCTCTACGAACTCTTACGAACATTCATCTCCCGGTTAAATCCCCTGGTTGATTCTGGCAAGTCATGGATCGGGATAGAATTCTGATTGAAACCCTATTAACGATCGATACGTGGACAGTCCGGTTTCGTCGTTACACTTAAGTATTATGGTGCTGATGATTTGCGTGCTTGCTATGAATACGCAATCGGTAAAGGTGTTTCCAGTGGAAGAGATAACAGGAATCAAGAGCGATTTTTTAAATAGACCATTGGATAAGGATTAGAATTAGTAAATAATTGATAAAGAAGGAGATCGTATGGAAAACGAAGAACCACGTATCGGTGTCTTTGTCTGCGAATGCGGTGTGAACATCGGCGGATACGTCGATACTCAGGCGGTCGCGGATTATGCGCTGACCCTCCCGAATGTTGTGTATACGAAGGTCAACAAGTTCACATGCGCAGATTCGGGACAGGCAGAGATACAGAGCGGTATTAAAGAACATAACTTGAACCGGGTGATCGTTGCCGCGTGTACGCCGCGGACGCACGAGCCCACATTCAGGGCGTGCTGTAAAGAGGCTGGCGTCAACCAGTACCAGTTCGAGTTCGTGAACATCCGTGACCAGTGCTCATGGATTCACATGTGGGATCGGGAAGGCGCAACAACCAAGGCAAAGGACCTCGTCAGGATGGGCATCGCCCGCTCTCGGTTGCTTGAACCACTCGAGGAGTCGTCAGTCCCGGTTGACCAGAACGTGCTTGTGATCGGCGCTGGTGTAGCTGGAATGCAGGCAGCAATCGACTTTGGTGACATGGGCTACAACGTATATCTTGTCGAGAAGGAGCCGTCGATCGGTGGCAGGATGGCACGGTTCGACAAGGTATTCCCGACAAACGACTGCTCGATCTGCATCCTCGGACCAAAGATGGTCGAGGTTGCACGGAACAAGAATATCAATATCATGTCGTACTCAGAGGTTACCGATGTGGAAGGTTTTGTCGGCAACTTCGATGTGACTGTGCTGCACAAGCCGCGTTATCTTGACACCAACATCTGCACAGGATGTGGGGCATGTCAGGATGTCTGCCCTATCGAACTCCCGAGCGAGTTTAACGAGAACTTCGGGATCAGAAAGGCGATCTACATCCCGTTCCCGCAGGCAGTTCCGATGTGAGCAGTGCTTGACATGGAGAACTGCATCAGCTGCAAGGCGTGTGAGAAGGCGTGCGAGGCTGGAGCGATCAGGTATGATCAGGAACCGATCTACGAGAAGCTCAAGGTCGGCGTGATCACAGTCGCGGTCGGAATGGACGCGTTTGACCCGCTGCCACACAACAACTATGGCTACGGGCTTTACGACAACGTGATAACCACGATGGAGTTTGAACGCTTGCTCAATGCCGCAGGACCTACAGGGGGACATGTGGTGCGACCATCTGATGCGGTTGAGCCGATTACGGTCGGATTCATCAACTGTGTCGGGTCAAGGGATGTCAACGAAAACATATACTGCTCCGGAGGAGTTTGCTGCATGTTCTCAATCAAGAACGCGCAGCTCTTAAAGGAGAAGCGACCTGAAACGAACCACTTCGTCTTCTACATGGACATACGCGCGACCATGAGGGGCTTTGAGGAGGCGTACAACCGTGCACGTGACCTTGGTGTCAAGTTCATCAGGGGCAAGCCTGTCGAGATCACAGAGATGGAGAACGGAAACTTAGTCGTGAGAGTCGAGGATACCTTGAAAGGCGAGATCATGAACGTGGAAGTGGATCTTTTAGTGCTTGGAACCGGACTTGTTCCGAACCAGGGAATCCGGGATATGGGAAGCATCCTCAAACTGCCGAGATCGGCTGATAAGTTCTTAACGGAACTGCATCCGAAGCTTGCGCCTGTTGACACGACGACTGACGGCGTATTTGTGGCAGGATGTGCGGCAGGTCCGAGGGATGTTGCATACTCGACCGCTCACGGCAGCGCAACAGCAGGACGTGCGACGAGACTTCTTTCGGTGGGATCGGCTCCGATCATGGGGATCACCGCAAGAATCAACGAGGACACATGCGTGGTCTGCGGCGTCTGCGTGGACAAGTGCCCGTACGGGGTCTTTGAGATCGTCGGAATGAACGGCGACCGTCGCGTCAATGTTGTCGAGGCGCTCTGCAAGGGATGCGGCACCTGTGTTACCGCGTGCCCGACGGGAGCGCTTGAACAGAGCCACTTCAAGAACGACCAGATGCTGGCACAGGTCAGAAACGTCTTCCTGTACGGAGGTGAGTAGAAAATGGCAGAAACAACAGCGACAGGAACAACCAGCGAGGAATGGCAGCCAAAGATTGTGATGTTCTGCTGTAACTGGTGTTCATACGGAGGAGCTGACTCCGCAGGAATGGGCAGGTTCCAGCAGCCGCCAACGGTGCGTGTGATACGAGTGATGTGCTCTGGCAGGATGGATCCGATATTCATCTTAAATGCGTTCCTTGAGGGCGCAGACGGTGTTCTCTTCTCAGGATGCCACATCGGAGACTGTCACTACGTGAACGGCAACTACAAGGCAACGGTCAAGTACAAATTCTTAAAAGCGATGGTGAACGAGCTCGGACTCGAGGATGAGCGGCTCAA
>JAUVWP010000091.1 GCA_030604085.1 Methanosarcinales archaeon
GGGCAGGATTGTGAGAAAAATTGGAAAGTGGGGGGAGTATATAAAGTCAAAACATTTGGGACTATACACCCTCTCTAAAATATCGCCATGCAGTGCCACCGCCCGATCACCCGGGCGCCCGCGAATCCGCGCGCAATCAGACAATACCGGCGGCAATCGCCCCGCCACCACCAGCAACTGTCTCATACTGCCGCATCCTTGCCCATTTCTTTCTTCACCCTCGTGATATGAAACGGAACACCAAGATCCATGTCAAATGACGTATCAAACCGCCAGTCCATAGAACAGCAGCATTGTTGTTGCTTTGATGCACGTCTGAGATTCTTACAGGATCGTGACTTGAACAGTTTTGATTTTCCCCCCTACATCAAAAAAATCGACTTCAGTAGCCTCTTTAGTTTATTATCATATGGGAGGGAATGCCCCTGTAAGAAAATGTTATTTTCGTTATCAGTGAAGCATGTAGGGGGGAACTGTTGGTCTGTTCAGGTCGTGATGGTGCTCACGGTTGCAGGCATGACGACTGGAGATACATCGATCGATCTCGCAGAATCGGTTTCGTATCCGAGGTTCTTTTCAGAATATGGAGCATAGGCGGTTTACACTTCATGAATAAAAATTTCCGAACGACAACATTTATAACTACATTATCCAATAAACAGATATGGATCAGCAGGAGGCGGAATGGACGAATATAAGAGTCAAGTATTAAAAGATATGGTCAAGGATGCATTGGAATATCTATCAGAGGAGAAGATCGCTGAAGTCTTTGATTTTGTAGGTTATCTTTTGGCGAAAGAGAAGAGAGAAAAACGAGGCGAAGAAATAGAATTAGACCCCAAAAAAGACCCCATTCTGAAATACATAGAGGAGGTGTCGGTTGAACCTTTCGCCCATAGAATAGACGAAATACTCTACGGGGAACCGGATTGAAAATCTTCATCGACACGTGGGGCTGGATTGTACTGAGAAATAAGCGTGAGCCCATGCATACAGAGCTTAGCAAGTTTTACTTTTCCTGGAGAAATCAGAGGGGTGCAAGCTACACGACGGATTATATTCTGGATGAGACTTTTACCCTTCTTTTTAGACGATTATCATTCAAAGAAGCTAAGGAGTCGCTTGATGTGATAGACCTCGCTATCAAGGAAGGTTATCTCCGTTTAGAGCGCATCACCGAAGAGCGATTCGAGAAAGCAAAAAGATTAAGAATAAAATTCCAAGATAAACCAGGAATATCCTTTACCGATCTAACCTCAATGGTGGCCATGACAGAGATGGGAATCACCAGTATCCTTACACAGGATGGGCATTTCACTCAGGTGGGAATGGGCTTTCAAAGAATTCCATGAGTGCTGAGAAATTTTGGAATGGTTAAATTAATTCGCCCAACCTCTGCACAGGTTCAGCCAGAAGGAACGATCCACGCTCAATCATCTGTTTCAGATCATCTGCCAGCTTAATCGCGCCTCTGCGGTCTGAATGGCGCAGGGTAATAGGAATCTCCCTGCCGCGGAGCACAATCGAACCCATCTCGGCAGCGAACGCTTCTCCTGCGCATACCGATGCGCAGTGCCCGCAGTTGCAGCAGAGATCATCGATCACCTCGCTGCCAGTGAATGCACCAGTCGGGCACTTCACATTGCAGGCGCTGCAGTGGATGCACAGCGACGGTTCAAACGTCACCAGGGGATCGGAGCCGGAACGCCAGACTTGCGAATAATCGATTCTTCCGATCTCCTTTCTCGTCCTTATGTCCACGACCGGAAGCTCGATCTCGCTATCGAGCCGGGACGCACGGGACAGGACATCCTTATTCAGAACCGGTATCGGCACTGCTATCGAATTGATGAGATCGGGACCTGCGGAGGTGACGAACCCGCTGATACACGAGCCGTCCATCTCATGCATATCCGCAAACAGTGACAGATTCCGCCGCACACTGGTGCTTCTCGTGCCTTCCCCGAGCACGTACCCGACAGCGCCGTTTAACAGAATCCTCGTCCCGACTCCGATGGTGCCTGCGTCCTTTTCGAGTGGATTAATCTCCCCGCAGCCACCAAACATCGCTTCGCTACAGTTTCCCTTGAAATCCGCAACAGAGAAGATCGTGGAAAGCGTCTCTCCCGGATTTACGAATGCGTTGTAATTCCGGTATGCGCTGCGGGTCGTTAACATGCGTGCGAACGGGATATCGTCGATATCGATGGTTGTGGTGATCTCTGCATCAGTCCCAGCCCCAGTCCCGGAGGCTTTCACAGCCACCTCGATCCCTGCGCCCCTGATCAGGTCGCGAAAGAGGTGTCCGCCGCCGTATCGGGCGTCTCTCTCTGCTGTTCCGTGAACGACCAGGTCTATGATGCCGAGATGCTCGTTTGGGCAGGGACCCGCGTTTGCAGGGACGCCGTTTAGGAAAACCTGCTCTGCACGGGAAAAGACCCCGGGATCGGCAACAGGAAAGGATAATATGGCGAGAGTCCCGCTCATGATGCCTCTCGTTGCTGTTGTGACGACATCGACATCTTCGACGCTTATGGACTCGCCAGACCGGACCGCGTCACAGAGTTCTTTTGCGGTCAGGACGGTTATGTCACCATCTTTGATCTTCTGGTTGATCTCTGCGATTGTTTTCATGAATCATTCCCTCATAATTTTTATGATCAAAAATATTCCGATAAGATTTATACCAATAATCGGTATCGCAATGCGCAGTATCTTCGTAGACGCGTCCATCCCCCTGTCTGCCCCGGTCCCGCCGGTCGAATCTGCCGGATATTCATCTTCACCATCTTTCGAAGTATCAGGTGCCACCGAAAACTTTCCAGAGGCGGAGTAATCGACGACACAGGTAGAATCAAAGAACATCTCGTACTCAGCCACCACCTCGTCCCGCGTCACTAGGATCGTGTAATTGCAACCGACGCCAAGACCCTTGAATATAAATTCGGAATCCGAAGTGCCCCCGACCTCATCGCAACCACGCAACCAAACATCCGCATCCGATCCGGTCGTTACACGCAGATCCGCATACCTGCCGACCGGAAGCGGGCGTCCGTCGCACGAGATGGTAGGAAGCCCCATCTGGTAGAGCACGGTCGGTGCGATATCCTCCTGCCCTGCCGATGCGATGACGCCCCTCTTAATCCCGCTTCCGGAAAAAACAAGCGGTATCTGCTGGCTTTCAGGACGCTCTGCATATTTATCGGATACATGCCCGCCATGCGCCGCATCAGGGGTTGCAAAGCCCATTCCGTGATCTGCGGTCACCACAAAGAGCAGATTCTGGTCGATGCACCTCTGGTACAACTTCAGGATCGCGTCATCGGTGCCGTTGATCACCCCGAGATATCTGGACGCGCCGAGATGGTGTCCTGCCGAATCGACAGCAGCGAGGTTGATGATCAGGAGAAACGGGACATCGCTCTCGCACAGGTTTTCTATGACCGCATCCGATGCATCGGCAGCCCACTGGTTGTATGCGACATACCTGGGGACTCCCTCTTTGTCGCCAAGATACTCTGTTATATTGCTCCATTCCTCCATCAACACGCTGACATTTCGTGAAAGGTCTTCGTGACCATAAGGACTGGCGTTGATGGCGATTCCTGGATTTTTGATCGAGTTTTTCTGGATGTGCAGGATTATATCGAGTTCATCACACATCGCCCTAAAATCCCCGTTCTCCATCACGCCTGCACAGAAATACCCATTTTCGTGCGCGATATCAAAGATCGTCGTCTCGCCTGAAACCGTATTCGGGAT
Source organism: Methanosarcinales archaeon (assembly GCA_030604085.1). GTDB lineage: Archaea > Halobacteriota > Methanosarcinia > Methanosarcinales > Methanogasteraceae > Methanogaster_A. Next base: position 3,763 of record JAUVWP010000091.1, read on the forward strand.
TGCATCCGATTGCCCGGTCACGATGACCGAATGTCCGGGACCTGTGCTTGTAACCGGAGCACGTACATCGATTGCACGCATGCCATTCTCTGCGATTGCGAGGATGTTTGCGCAGTCTGCCTTTCCAAGTGTTGAATCGTCAAGCGCATGGGGCGTAAGTTCGGGATAGCAGTATGCTGAACCGAGACCATCGATTACAAGCAGCACACAGCCGTCGTAATCTGCGTGATGCACCGTAATCTCGGTGGTGGCGCACACCGGACCTGGCAGGAGCATTATGAGCAGTAGGAGGGTTATCATCTGCGGTTTTGGGAGGTCCGTGATAGTTTGCGGCATCTGTGATATGTATGTGGTCATGGCTTCATGTAAAATGGGGTGTCGACATACAAGGGCAATGTTGTACCCTTCGCGTCCGGTTAAGTTTTTATAGGAGGGGGTCGGTTTGATGAATAGCACATTGGATATGATTCTTGTGAACAGATGTAACCAGAGCGATGGACTCCACACTGTTTTGCCAGCGAAGTTGTGTGTGCGTGTGCTTGTGATCATGGCGCTCGCAGCCGCCGCTGCGGGTGTGGTGGGTGTGGTGTCGGGCGCGGCTGCGACGACGTGGTATGTGGATGATGACGGCGGCGCGGGGATCGATTACATGAAGATACAGGATGCGGTGAATGCCGCGGATGACGAGGACACCATCGAGGTGAGGAGCGGTACATATCATGAGAATGTGGACCTAAACAAACAACTTATTCTGATTGGTGTGGACACTGGCGAAGGCAAACCCGTGGTTGATGCTGAGAGGAGAGGAAATCCGATTGCTGTGATGGTGGATGGTTGCACGGTTGTTAGTTTTAATGTAACTGGAAGTGATGATGAGTGGGTATCTGCGAGGATCATGATTGAATCCAGCAATAATACAATCACAAATAATCTGATAAACTTTAACCATGGGCGTGGTATACTTTTGATTGCGCCCTCTAAGAATAACACGATTACTATGAATGAGATTTATTCTAATGATGCTGTTGGGATATGTTTGCGTGATGATTGTATTGATAATTGTTTCATAGACAATAATGTTCGTTTTAACGGCGACCATGGCATTGAACTGGAAGGAGATTGTACAAACAGCACACTCATAAATAATAATGTCAGTTTTAATGGTGAAATTGGTATATATATCATTGAGTGCGATAATACCATACTTACTAATAATACAGTATCAAATAATGAAGGGGGTATTTTTTTAAATGATGGGAGAAATTATATTCTTAGGAATAACACTATCAATAACAATACCTGTAATTTTGATGTAGAATATGGGGATGTTCAAGATATCGACATATCCAACACCATAGGTGGAAAGCCAATATATTATTTGGTCAATCAAGCAAATGTTGTGATAGACTCATCATGGAACGCGGGATATGTAGGTGTCGTAAATTCTAATAATATCACTGTTAAAGATCTGACACTAACAAATAATGGACAAGGCGTCCTTTTCGATGATGTTCAAAATTCGAGAATAGAGAATATGATTGTAGAGAATAATACTTGGGGCATATATTTAATGGATTCAAGTAGTATTACACTAAGGAATACTACTGCAAACTTAAATGAGAAGTATGGCATCTATATTGATGATGAGTACGATAACTCGATTGATACAAGCAACACCGTGAATGGCAAACCTGTGTATTATTTCTATGACATCCATGATCAAACGATAAACAATCTGAATACTGCACATCTGACTATTGCTGAAAGTAGTAACATAATTATTAAAGACAATAATATCAGTGGTGGAGATGGCATAGTTTTATCTGACGTTGAAGATTCGAATATTATTAACAACCTTGTCTCCGGTAATTTCTATGGCATACATGTTGATAAGTCAAATAACAACATATTTACAAACAACTCTGCGAATTTGAATAAAAACGTTGGTATAGATATAGATGGGGATTCAAGCAACAACATAATTGCAAATAACCATGCAAACGAAAATGGATTGCATGGTATAAAAATACATGGCGACTCGAACAACAACACCATCACGAATAATTATGCAAATGCAAATTATGGTAAGTGTGGAATACGCATAAGCGCGGATAATAATACTGTGTCAGATAACCATGCAGCGTTTAATACTCTTTCTGGTGTACATGTGGCACACAATTCAAAATACAACAGAATTGTCAATAACAACGCTTCTTTTAATGGTCATGGTATATGTGTGTGGTATTCTTCTACTAATAATACTATAATAAACAATACTTTATCGAACAACGAATGGGATGGTGTTTTTGTGTACAAATCAGATAATAATACTATTTATCACAATAATTTTATAAATAATACTGATCGTGACAACGGAGTTAATAATGCATGGGACAATGGTCTGGTAGACGGTGGCAACCACTGGAGCGACCACTACTGCACAGGTAATCCAAGTGACGGATCGCAGCCGTACACCATCGGCGGCGGCGCAGGTGCTATCGATCGTTATCCATTCGAGAATGTGAATGGGTGGCTAACAGCCCCACAAACAGGCGACCTCAACAACGACAACCAGATCACCCCCGCCGACGCCGCAATCGCGCTTGCGATCGCAGCCACCGGCGCACACGATGACACAGCCGATGTCAGCGGCGATGGGTACGTAACCTCGCTTGACGCGCTCATGATCCTGCAGGCGGCGGCTGGAAGTGTGACACTATGACCGACTCGTGCTCTGGGAGGACGCTCGCGATCATGGTGCTCGCAGCCGCTGCGGTGCTCATGACATGCACGTATGTGAACACGGCAAGCGCCACATTTATCCCGGACAACGGCACTCTGCTGGGCGTTACCTACAACCCTGCCGGATCAGAACAAGACATGGAAGACCTGCGATCGTTCGAAGAATGGAGCGGGAAGAAGCACAGCATAGTCGTCGTATTCCAGGGAATTTCGCCTGACGAACAATCCCCAATCCCGAAGACTCAGCTGGACAATCTGTGGCAGAATAGAAACACGCCGCTTCTGACGATAGAGCCGTGGGGAAGCGGCGATATCCTCGGTGTGATAAACAACGGAACGCTCGATCAATATTTTAAGGAGTATGCAAAAGACCTGAAGAATTGGACATGCGAAGACTGGACTGTGGACAACAGAACCGAAACCAAAAAGCAAGTTTTCATCAGGTTCGCTCATGAGATGAATCTGCATTCCGGTGCATATCCATGGTGCAACAGATCGCCAGCATCCTACACGGACGCGTGGAAACGGGTGCATAACATCTTCGAAAGCGAGGGACTGGCTCCGGATGCCATCCAGTGGGTCTGGTGCGTCAATAGTGTCGATGTGCCTTCAGACGGATACAGAGCAGAAGAATACTACCCGGGAGACGAGTATGTGGATTGGGTGGCTATCGACGGCTACAACGTTGGAAAGTCAGTTCCGTGTGCGGATTGGGACGACTGGACTGCTTTTGACGGCATCTTCAAGCCGATGCTGGATCGGTTCGATGACCACCCAAGCATCTCCAAAAAGCCGTATGCGATAATTGAAATCGGATCGTCCAGTGTCGTGGATGACATGCCTGTCAAGGAGTTTAATGTTTACACCAACAACGGTTCGCGGACCAATCACTATATTCCGTCAGGATGGTGGGGTGATTGGGGCGACATAACGTTTTGCGATTATGACTGCTCAGATCCCCATCTCGGAATCGCGTGTGGCGACAATACCTCTGTTAAGCTAACCTACTCGGCAGAATATTCGCAAGGGGCGTGCTGGGCCGGTATCTGCTGGCAGGAGGGTGGATATGATTTGAGGGGTGCTGATAATTTGACC
>JAUVWP010000150.1 GCA_030604085.1 Methanosarcinales archaeon
GAAAGCGAATTATGGTACGCATACATCGCAGTCCATGGCGTGAACGCGTGACACGGTCCTATCAGTGCGCCAGCGTCCCGTGCATATTCGGCGATCTCTGCGCCGCTCAAACGAACCGCAGGACGCCCGTTTGTGTCGATATCGCGGGAATGACCTGCGAATCGCTCACGCAACTCCTCTGCCTTTGATACGGACGGAATGATGAGCAGATGGTGAACCCTTTTGGAGTCCTCCACCTCTACGGTGAGCACAAAAGAGGTGTTGTCGAGCGAAAATATTCCGTCAGATTCAGGTAATTTCTTGATAGATTCCATCCATCCTGCATGAAGGCAATCCCCTGTCCCTACGAGGTGCACACCTTTCTTTGCCGCTTCCCGCGCAATCGTTGGCAGATCCATCTTGTTAGACGTCGCCATCGAGTATTTTGAATGGATGTGCAGGTCTGCGTTGACGTCCATGATCATATCAAGGCAGCAACCTATATAACCCTCTTGGGCGAAGTGAAACTAAAGGAGTAACAAAATATGGCAGATTTCAGAGTTGTTGTCTCAGATGCGAATGCAGGAAAAGCATACCAGATAGAGGTATCGGGCGCGTCAGCGAATACGTTCATTGGAAAAACTATCGGCAGCGAGATTGATGGAAGCGTGGTCGGACTTTCCGGGTATACACTCAAGATTACAGGCGGATCGGATAAAGGCGGATTTCCGATGCGAGGCACGCTTCCGGGACCTAAACGGAAGAAACTCCTCGTAACCGGAGGTAGCGGATTTCACCCGGAAGAGGAGGGTCTCAGAAAGAGGCGGTCGATTCGGGGGAATGAGGTAGCAGGAGATATCGCCCAGATCAACACAACGGTTGCAAACTATGGTTCCACCCCGATAGACTCGCTGTTCGGTGGAGACTCGGAAGAAGAATCATAGTTAGGTAGTTATACAGTTATGGCGGGATTCCTAAACCTGTTCGGCGATGATCCGGGCGAGCGTTTCAGACGCGGAATTGCTGCGCACGAACGCGGAAAACTTGATGTGGCAGAGCAGGAATACAACCGCGCCATCTTTTTAAACCCGTTTGTCGCACAGTTCCATTCGAATCTTGGAGATTTGCTGCACCAACTGGGCAGACTGGATGAGGCAAAGGACGCTCTCGAGGAGGCGCTTCGGATCGAGCCGAAGAATGCTGCCATCAACAACAACTATGCCGTGATCGTGGAGGAACTCGGCGATCTGAATATGGCAGAGAAGTATTACAAACGCGCGATCTTTCTCGATCCAAAATATACCCATGCCAGAGTCAATCTTGCAGATGTTCTTGGTAGGCGCGGGGAGTATGTAAAAGCAGAAGCCGAGTACCGTTACATTCTCGCGGAGCATCCTGAACACACGCATACGCGGCAGAACCTTGCGGTAACGCTTAAGAACCTGAGCAGGTACGACGAAGCGGATATCGAGCTTACGCTGCTGATACAACAGTCGCCTGATGATCCATACCTGCGTATGCTTCGGGGCATGGTGTACCAGCTTCAAGGGAACCTCGACATTGCAAAGGACGAATACTTAGCAAGCATCCGCCTCGATCCGAACAATCCGGCAACACACAACAACCTCGGAAGCCTGCTGGAAGATCTCGACGATAAACCGGAGGCGGAATACGAATACAGGACAGCGCTCAGCCTCGATCCGGGCTATATACTCGGGAGAGAGAACCTTGCACGGCTATTCTTCGAGATGGGGGATCCTGACCGGTCCGAACTCGAATGGAAACAGCTTCTCCAGATCCAGCCAGATAACGTGAAAGCACACCGATATCTCGGAAAAATTATGCTTGCGAATGAGAGATTTGCAGAAGCCCGGGAAATCGTTAAGAAAGCCATAGAGCAGGGTATCCGAGACGATGAACTGCTTGAGATGGCAGAGAACTTACAGAAGCTTGCTGGTCAGGAAAACCCGGAAGATCCGGACGATTGAACGCTTAATCTTTTTCGGTGATACTTTAGCAGCAGATGTTAGAAAGTCCACAAGCGCCCCACGAAAAGACTTAACCTGCAATAGCGTGTGCAATAACCACAATGCGTGTTTACGAAAACCCCCTCCTGAAACTGAACGTCTCTGTTCATGACAACAAGGTGCGGCTCGATGCAGAGGGTGCGCTCTCCCTGCCTGCGAAACTGGTTCTAAAGAAGATAAACAGGGTATTTGCAGACGAAAAACCAATCCGGAGCGATGACGAGGAACTCATCTTCTCGACATGGGTTCCTCCGATACCGAGCACGCCGTTTGACCGGATGATATCAGCAGAGGTTGGCGCACTGCTTACGAAACGGGTGCCGGACCAGACTTCCATCGGGATCACGATGCGATGCCCGAACAACTGCATCCACTGCGGCGCATCAGACATAGCGGGGGGCGAGGAACTAAAGCGCGATGAGATCGAGAGTGTGATCGATCAGGCGCTTGATCTCGGTACATACTTGATCTCCTTTGACGGTGGAGAGCCGATGATGAGGAAGGATCTCCCGCAGATGGTTGCGCATGTCGACAAGGAGCGGGCGATTGCGACATCGTTTACGTCGGGATACGGGCTTTCCGAAGAGATGGCGCACGCACTGAAGAGCGCTGGCATGTATGCTGTCAGGGTCAGTCTCGATGGTGCGGACGCGACAGAACACGACAGGATGCGGGGGCGTGTTGGCGCATTCGATGATGCCATAACCGGCATTAAAAACGCACTTTTTGCGGAAATGCTTGTTGATATGTTCGTGGTGGTGTCACCTGCAAACATCGATAGTCTGGATGAATTCTATTCGCTTGCCTGTGATCTCGGAGTGCACGAGCTCTCGATCTACGAGATCATCGCTGTTGGCAGGTGGATGGATCACGAGGACGAGGTAATC
>JAUVWP010000165.1 GCA_030604085.1 Methanosarcinales archaeon
AGACCATCGAATCCTTAAACATACTGAAGCGATTCAAGACCCCTTTCGTGGTCGTAGCGAACAAGATCGACCGCATACATGGCTGGCAGACCCACGAGGGCATGCCGTTTATTCAAGGGTACAAGAAGCAGGTGGAGCATATGCAGCAGAAACTCGACCGCAAACTGTACGAACTGATCGGAAAACTCTACGAATACGGGTTCAGCGCATATAGATATGACCGCATATCTGATTTCAAGACAACCATCAGCGTGATTCCGATATGTGCAAAGACCGGTGAGGGAGTCCCTGATCTGCTGATGGTCATGTTAGGTCTTGCGCAGCGTTTCCTCGAAGAGGATCTGCAGGTCGACACAACCGAAGCGGGAGTGTGCACGGTTCTCGAGGTCGACGAGACCCGCGGTTTCGGGACGACCGTCGATGCGATCCTCTATGACGGTGAACTCTCGGTCGGCGATACGATCGTGGTCGGCGGGCAGCCGGTTATCACAACAAAGGTCCGTGCGCTCCTCAAACCAAAGCCGATGACCGAGATCTGGTCAAACGAGGCGTTCGACCACGTGAAGCATCTGACAGCCGCGGCTGGCATCAAGATCGCAGCACCGAATCTGGAACATGCCATCGCGGGATCGACGATTAGGGTTGTGTCTGGCAATCTCGATGAGATCGTTAGCGAGATAGAGAGCGAACTCAGTGCAGTGCAGATAAAGACCGATTCGGATGGTGTTGTTGTATGTGCCGATACCATAGGATCGCTCGAAGCGGTGACCCAGGAATTAACAGATGCTGACATCCCGATCAGGGTTGCCAAGATCGGAGATATCTCAAGAAGAGATGTAATCGGGGCGAAGACGAGCAAAGACCCCCTGAACAGGACGATTATCGGATTTCGTGTCGATGTGCTGCCCGATGCCAGGGAGGAGCTTAAGAAATCCGGCACAAGACTGTTCCAGAGCGATGTGATCTACCGGTTGCTCGAGGATTATCAGGACTGGACCTCAACTGAGAAGGAGCTTGTCGAGAAGAAGCTCTCAGAGGCGGTGATCAGACCCGGGCAATTTATGCTTCTGGACGGGTGCGTCTTCAGGCAGAACAATCCTGCGGTTGTCGGTGTGCGGGTCATTGGCGGCGTGGTCAGGACAGGGGTTGGGGTCATGCGTGCCGATGGTACACAGGTCGGGACTATAAAAGGGATTCAGGATCAGGGAGAGGCTCAGCGGGAAGCGAGGTACCGTGACGAGGTTGCTGTAGCAATCGAAGGTCCCACGGTCGGGCGACAGATCAAGGAAGGCGACATGCTCTTTGTGGACATCCCTGAACAACATGCAAAGATGGTCGAGCAGGAACTGTCTAATACACTATCTCCTGATGAATCCGAGACGTTTTCGGAGTTTCTGGAGATCAAACGGAAGGAAAATCCATTTTGGGGAAAATGAGCTGATCACCGGGGATGTCAGTCCATCACTTGCAGTGGAGCGATGTACTCATCGATCGTTACATAATCTCCTGCCCGATATGCATCGCGGGCTTCCCGAATTTCGGCTTGTACAGCCGGGTCTTCGCCCCACACATCTTCCTCAGCATCTGCCATCTGCTCATCCAGTAACTCCCAGAGCCGGAACTTATCCCGTAGGTGTAGCTTTGTAACAGAGTCGACCAACGATTCGAAAGGTATTGACAATTCCACGCTTTCCGGTGCCATGATTTTGCTTCTTTTAAGCTTCGTTGTGAGATTCGCCCGCAATAATACTTTCGTGTACCAGTTCCGGGTTGTGCGGGGCGATGACTCGCGTAAAGACCGCACTCTCGTATTCTTTGCCGGGCAGTTCCCAGGGCGTTGCAGGTCCTGTCAGCCGCAATCTCGCCCGGATACTGCTGCCCTGATCTGTTCGTGATTGATCGCTCCTGTGGGTGCTTGTGTGACTCTGGCATCACGCGGCGATTCC
>JAUVWP010000132.1 GCA_030604085.1 Methanosarcinales archaeon
ACGCCATGCAACTCACACCAAATGAAAGACGCGTGCTTTCGGCACTGCACGACCTGAAGAGATCGGCGCCAGCGGAACTTGCGGGGAGATCAGACCTGAATCCGGATGCTTTGATGCAATCCGCTTTTCTTCTGGAAGAAAAGGGACTTACCACGATCCATGAATCGGTAACAGAGATTCACACACTCACAGAAGAGGGCTCTGAATACGCGGGAAGCGGACTACCTGAACGCCAGATACTTTCATACCTGCAGTCGTGCAGCGGAAAGGTCACGATCCCGGACCTGAAGGATAAGTTCCCGCCTGCGATGGTCGGGATATCCATGGGCTGGCTGCGGCGGAAGAAGTGGGCAGCGATCGTGGACGGTGTGGTCGTGCCTGCAGACGATGCGGCGCCAGAGAGGGGCGCAGACGAGGAAGCGCTGAAGATACTGCTCGAAGAAAGGGTTCTGACAGAAGATGCACAGAAGAAGGAATTAAAAGACCTCATCAAGCGAAAACTGGTGGATGTGGCAGAGAGAAAAGAGAGAACGATTGCGATAACAGAAGAAGGCATAAAACTTGCAGATAAGATTGCAGACCAGTCAGATATCGATGAGATCGTGCAACTGATGTCTGAGGTCATACGTAGCCGAAGATGGGAGAATATCCGTGCTTATGACATCCATGCGCCGGTGCCGCGGCGCGCCTGCGCGAAGATTCACCCGTACCAGCGTCTGATCGACCAGATGCGCAGGATACTGCTTGATATGGGATTTACCGAGATCAAAGGCGATATCGTGCAGAGTTCCTTCTGGAACTTCGATGCGCTCTTCCAGCCGCAGGACCATCCTGCCAGGGAGATGCAGGACACATTCTATCTCGATAGTGAAGCGGAACTGCCAGAATTTTACAGAAAAGTAAGGGACGTCCATGAGTTCGGCGGCGATACCGGCTCAACCGGATGGGGCGGGAGATGGAGTAAGGAGTTATCCCGAAAAGAGGTTTTGCGTACCCACACGACCGCGATCACGATCAAACATCTTGTAGACAATCCTGATCCGCCGAGAAAGGCGTTCTGCATCGACAGGGTCTACCGCCGCGAGGCGATCGATCCGACGCATACGCCAGAGTTTGAGCAACTCGAAGGCGTGGTGATGGACCCGGGAGTCTCGTTTGCCAACCTTCTCGGGTATCTTGTCGAGTTCTACCACCATATCGGCTTTAAAGATGTGCGGTTCAGACCCGGGTACTTCCCGTACACAGAGCCGTCTGTTGAACCAGAGGTCTATGTCGAGGGTCTCGGATGGGTCGAACTCGGCGGAGCGGGCATATTCCGGGAGGAGGTGACAGCACCGCTCGGCATCGAGTGTCCTGTGCTTGCGTGGGGTCTTGGCGTCAGCAGGGTTGCGATGCTGCGGCTGGGGCTAAGGGATCTGCGGAAGCTGTACCAGTCCGACATCGACTGGCTGCGGGAGAGTCCTGTGGGGGTGTAGAGGGTGCGATGGCGAGAAAGATCAAAAAGCATGAAAAATCCTGTCAATGGAGAAGGTGATGTTGTTTGGAAAGAAATAATCGATTGAAAAAAGAAGCGAGGAAAAGGGAACTCGTGCATGAACTTAGTAGAATAATTAACGCACTAAAAAAAGATAAAGAGATCAAGTTGATCATGTTATTTGGCTCATTGGCAAGAGGTGATATAAGCACAACGAGTGATATAGATATGATCATCGTGAAAGGAACGGAAAAAAAGTTTCTCGATCGGTTGGATGAGATTTATTCAACCTTAATTCCGAATGTTGCTCTGGATATTCTCGTATATACGCCAGAGGAATTTGAAGCGATGAAAAATAAGAATGTTTTCATTAGAAACGCTATAAAGGAGGGGAAAATGCTGTATGAATCCTGATGCGATTGGTGAAGGACGAAGATGGCTTCGTCAGGCAGAGCAAGACCTTGATGACGCACGATATAACCTGGAAGGGAAGAGATACCATCTGGTCTGTTTCCTTTCACAGCAATCGGCAGAGAAGGCTTTGAAGGCATTTTTGTATGCAAGAGGCGAAGAAATGGTTTGGGGACATTCCGTATCAGAGCTTTGTAAAAGAGCCGTATCATTGGATAAAGACTTGGAGCGAATACGAAGAGATGCGGCAACGCTCGACAAATATTATATTCCAACAAGATATCCGAATGGGCTCCCAGGCGGAATACCAGCCGAGGCGTTTGAAAAAAGAGATGCGGATAGGGCTATTGAGATCACCGAAGAAGTGATAAAGATTATTGAGATGAAACTATAGTATGAAACTTGACATGGGGGGTAGGAATAGTGAAGAGATCGCCTATGAGTATCATCGAACTTCTTCTAATCGTTCTATCTGCCTGTCCATCTCTTCTTTAGTGGGTGCTTCGACAACCATTTTTATCCCCCTCTCTTTTAAAATCTCTTTGAACTCAAAAATTGACATGCCTGCCACTTCGGTCGCTCTTCCCAAACTGACCCTACCGCTTCGGTACATTTCGATGGCAGCATTGACCCTCAAATCCCGTCGGCTGATCAGCGTATATTTGACTGCATCTTCGATGAAACTGCCTCTGCTTCTGAAATAGCCACCCCGTACCAGAGCATTAATTTCATTTTTGATGGTTTCGGGTAAGACGATGGTTGCCATATAGGATAAATTACGGCATCCTTACATTTAAACATTGTCTGTTTGAAACCCGTCCAAACTCTTTGAATGTTTTTTCTTAGGGTCTGCACAATGAAATGCGTTCATACATGCAAGCGAGATATGCCATCATCTTTCACGCCCGTGCCATTCACACCGCGCCCCTCGCCACCCACCGGATTTGACCACAAAGCATTTAAGTGGTAAATGCCAATTGAGACTACGTAATCCAAATATGACGGGATACGAGGGTGATGAAGCCCTTTCGGTTCTGTTGAACAGGAAGGTGCGTGATGGCTGTGCAAGTCACAATCACCACAGACAACCGCGGTTTTACGCGGTTCAACGAAGATGGAAGCAATACAACAAACAATACAGGAGGTAAATAGACATGAATAAGAAGATAATATTGCCGTTCGTCGTGCTTATGGTACTGGCTATGGTCGGTGCAGCAAGTGCGCTTACAACGGCAGATGAGGTCAAGATTCGCGGAACGATCGTAGAGGCGTTCCCTGATGATACTGGAGCTGGAACTCATGAATGCAACATAACAGTAGCTGGAAGCGGCGCAGTACCTGGAGACGGTCGTTTCAATAGTACGGGCTACAGTTGGAACCCCTACAACTACGCAGCATTCTGGTACGACCTTGATGACGACCTGAGTACAGAGTATTTGAATATTACTGCACTCAAGTCGGGCGACAACCGAACCATCGAGGAGAAGAACTTGACCTAAACCACATCGCCAGCGCCACAGGATTATCAGTTCAAAAAGGATAATGTTGATGCTGGTGTGACTCCTACGGGTTCTCTTGGCACGGTAGACGGTGAAAATGTCACCAACTACTACATTGAGGGCTGGATGGCAGAGAAGTACGTGGCTATCAGCAGCGGTGGTTCGACAAATCGAAACGCTAACAAGATCGTCAAACTACTGGTCGAGTTTGAGTCCAGCAGCGATAAGAAGACCCTGGCAACCGAAGAGGCATGGGATCTTGGCGGAGGATTCACACTCACAGCCAAGCAGATCGATCTTCAGGGTAACAAGGTATGGTTATCGCTTGGAAAGGACGGCAAAGAGATAGACGACTCTGTGATCAATGCAGACACTGATAGTCGGTATATGTACACCGAAGACCTATCAGGAGTGAGTGACGTTGTTGTCTTCTTCTGCAACGTTGATGCGGTGTTCAGAGGCACCGAGTCCAACCTTGTGCAGGTGAAGTACGTCTTCCTGATCGACAATGACGTCGAGAAGATCGAGACGAGTACAACATACGGCAACATGGAGGTCAAGACTGCGAGTGCTGATCGTATCACGCTCGAGAACGATGGCGACGTTGATCTGAGCAAGAACACCGAAGTCGAGATCATGAAGGATATGTACTTCAAGGTGGCAGA
>JAUVWP010000146.1 GCA_030604085.1 Methanosarcinales archaeon
GGCGCATCAACGATCACGGTCTTTTCCGGATCGATCTCCTCTTTGACATGGTCTATCAGGGGTGCTGCCATGATCTCGCCAATATGGAGCAGCCTATACACGAGTTCTATGTTGTCGCCACTTCTCCCCTTCTTGACAACGCCGATCTCCCTTGACTCCTCGCTGATCGCATCCCGCGGGCAGACCATGGAGCATAAACCACAGCCATGGCAGAGTTCGGGAAAGATCATGACCTGTGTTGGGAGCACAACGATGGCGTTATACTCACATGCAGACGCACATTTCCCACAGTAATCGCATAGATCGTGATCGATCTCAGGCATAAGTGTGGATGCAGACTTTACATCCTCTATCTCCGGTTTGAGGAAGATATGCGAATTCGGTTCTTCGACATCGCAATCCAGTAATTGTACATTTGAGAGCGACAATGCGAGATTTACAGCCACTGTGGTCTTCCCTGTACCTCCTTTTCCGCTTGCTATCGATATGATCATTTGTTGGGTCATCTCTCTCGTTGGTTAGTGATCCCTGTGCTCCTTATACGCGTTCTCATCGGTCGCTTCCGTAAGCCGTCCCTGCTGCCATGCCTCGATCGCATCGCGCACCGTACCCTCTGCACCAACAAATACATCGATGCCGAACTCTTCAAACATATGAACCGCTTTTGGTCTCAGCCCGGAGCAGAGCATTACATGAGTACCCGTCTTCGATATGAACTCTGGCGGCACTCCAACACCGCCTCTATGCTCACTGGTATTCGGAATCACCGTAACCTCGTCCGTCTCAAGATCTACGAGGGTGTATGTTGGAACCCTGCCAAAATGCTGACCCACGACATCATCGATGCCGCCTTCTCTTTCTGTTGGAATGCATACTTTCATTCTTTTTACCTCTGTTTATTTCATGTAGTTTGCTTATTCGATCTCAATTCGCGATAATCAGCAATTGCTTCCCGCAGAACATTCACCGCTAGGACCGAACAGTGTATATACTCCTCAGGCAGTCCGTCCAGACTGCGCAGGAGATCGTCGCTTGTGATTGCCAGCGCCTTCTCAATCGTCTTATCCGTGATCATCTCGGTGAGCATACTCCCACATGCAATCGATGTGCCGCATCCATCCGTTATGAACCTGCTCTCGCGTATTCTGCCGTCCTCGACACGGATCTGTATCTGCAACGTATCTCCACAGGTGCCTGTTACCTTCCCGACTCCATCAGCGTCACTGATCTCCCCCACGTTTCTCGGATTGTAGGCATATTCGATCACCGTCTCTGAGAACACCCCTCTGGCATCCTCTAATACCTGAGTTTCCAACCGTTTTGCCAGTTCGTCGATATTCACACTCATTTTGTAAAAAATTTCCTTATTATGTAGGGAACGTCTATCTGAAAACGGTTGATGGAAGTTATGACCTTTATGACCTCATTTCTTGACTGTGATCTCTCCAAGCATAGTCACCACAAGATTATTGATGCGATTAGTGTACTCCTCGAGCCTCTTAACGGTTTCCCGCAACTCCTGCTCTGCAAGCTTCTGTTCTGTGATGTCACGGGCAGCGGCAAAGGCACCAACCACCTCTCCCGTCTGATCCTTGTAGACCGAAGCGTTGTATGAAACGATGGTCTCGGTTCCATCCTTGGCTTTCATGACCAGTTCGTAATCCCGAACCTCTCCGGTCTCAAAGGTCAGCATCGCACCTTTGTAGGCCCTTTCAGGATCTGTGAAATAATCGGCAAACGGTGTTCCTATCAACTCTTCCCGAGTTCTGCCGGTAGCTCGAATTGTAGCCCCGTTCACATCCATAATGATCCCGTTATGATCGAATGTTACCAGAGGATCAAGGTTTACCTCAATCAATCCACGATTGTAGCGCTGGAGCTCACGAATTTCTTTTTCCGCCTGTTTGCGCTCGGTGATGTCCTTAAAATCTTCTACGATCCCAACAAATTTGCCGTCCCGATCCAATCTTGCAGCATTCACGATAACCGGTATCTCTTTACCGTCTGGTCGCTTCTTGACAGATTCGTGTTCAGCAAACCGTTCTCCCCTTTTTAACTTCTCGAGTGGACAATCTTTTGAATGGCAGAGTTCCCCGCTGAAGACATCGTAGCATTTCTTACCGATGATTTCGTCCTCATCCAGGTCTACCATTCGGATAAAGGTCTTATTCACCCGGATGACGTTAAAATCAGCATCTATTACACACATTGCATCAGCAGCGATCTGGAAGATGAGTTCGAGTTCTGCTTTGCTTTCGCGCAGTGCAATTTCAGCCTGCTTGCGCTCGGTGATATCTTTAAAATCCTCTACAATCCCAGCAAATTTGCCGCTCCGATCTAATCTTGCAGCATTCAGAATAACCGGTATCTCTTTACCGTCTGGTCGCTTCTTGACAGATTCACGTTCAACAAACCGTTCTCCCCTTTTTAACTTCTCGAGTGGACAATCTTTTGAATGGCAGAGTTCTCCGCTGAAGATATCGTAGCATTTCTCACCGATGATTTCATCCCCATCCATGTCCACCATTTGTATAAAGGTTTTATTCACATTGTTGACGTTAAAATCAGCATCTATTACACACATTGCATCAGCAGCGATCTGGAAGATTAGGTCGAGTTCTGCTTTGCTCTCACGTAGTGCAATTTCAGCATTTTTTCGCTCGGTGATGTCACGGGCAGCGGCAAATGCACCGACCACATCTCCTGCTTGATCCCTGTAGACCGAAGCGTTGTAAGCAACCATAGTCTCGGTTCCGTCCCTGGCTTTCATGACCAGTTCGTAATCCCGAACCTCTCCGATTTCAAAGGTCAGCATCGCACCTTTGTATGCCCTTTCAGGATCTGTGAAATATTCAGCAAACGGTGTTCCTATCAACTCCTTCCGGGTTCTTCCGGTAGCTCGAATCGTAGCCCCGTTCACATCCAGGATGATCCCTTCCTGGTCGAAGGTTACAAGAGGATCAAGGCTTGTCTCAATCAATCCTCGATTGTAGCGCTGAAGCTCCTGTATTTCCTGCTCTGCATGCCTGCGCTCGGTGATATCACGGGCAGCGGCAAAGGCACCGACCACATCTCCTGCTTGATCCCTGTAGACCGAAGCGTTGTAAGCAACCATGGTCTCGGTTCCGTCCCTGGCTTTCATGACCAGTTCGTAATCCCGAACCTCTCCGATTTCAAAGGTCA
>JAUVWP010000120.1 GCA_030604085.1 Methanosarcinales archaeon
CCCGATTAACGAGGATGTCGATATGATGATCCAGTCGCTCCAGTCCTCGCTGCTCGGTGCGCTTGTTTCATGCGAATGCTATATCCGCGGATCTTATGATGCGAAGACTGCGCTTCCTAAACTGGTCAAGACTGCGATCGAAACAGAGGAGAACGATCCGGAAAAAGCGCTGGAATGCATAAGCACGGTTGGTGCACGGATACTATCTGGCAAGCCCATGCCAGAGATCATCTTTGACGTGCCGGATGGGCTGGTTGCAGAATGGTTAGACGGCGTTGACTCAATCGTCGCAGCGATGGCTCTTTCGAACGAAAAATGATGTCATAGTGTATGCAATGCATACTGACGATAGCAGGATCTGATTCCGGCGGCGGCGCAGGCATAGAGGCGGACCTGAAGACGTTTGCCGCGCTCGGGATGCATGGCGCCTGCGCGATCACCTCAATAACCGCGCAGAACACGCTTGGGGTGGAGCGCGTCTATGATCTTCCCGAAGATGTGATTGTAGACCAGATCCGTGCAGTACTTAGCGATATAAGAGTCGATTATGTAAAAATCGGGATGCTGTCATCTGAACGGATCGTCCGCACTGTGGCAGGGGAAATTAAAGGTATTCCGTTCGTGCTCGATCCTGTGATGAGCGCGGAGGCAGGCGGGTCGCTGCTGGCGGAAGATGCACTGGACGCGCTGGTTTCGGTTCTGATCCCGCTTGCAGCCGTTGTCACGCCAAACGTCTACGAAGCTTCTACCATAACAGGCATTCGGATCAGGAGCATCGAGGATGCGAAGCGTGCTGCGGCAGCAATCGCCACTCTCGGATGCCGGGCTGCGGTCATCACTGGCGGGCATCTCGATGGCACCGATGTGCTCTGCGAGGGCGGCAGTGGCAAGATTGATCCCCCCAGACTAATTCGGGGGTCCGGAGGTCTTATCGGAGGTGGGACACATGGCGCGGGCTGCACGTACTCAGCAGCGCTTGCAGCGTATCTTGCGAAGGGACTTTCCGTTCCGGATGCGTGCATCGCTGCAAAGGTTTTTGTCGAAGAAGCGATCGCAAACTCTTCCAGCATAGGCAGCGGAGTTGCTCCGGTCAACCAGACCTGGGCGGTCACAACCGATGCTGCACGGTACCATGCGATCGCTGATGTCAGCGCCGCCGTAAAAGCGATCGAGAACTCCGAGTCGTTCGCGTCGCTGATCCCTGAGGTCGGGTGCAACATCGGAAGCGCGACTCCCGCGGCGCAATCGGTCGGGGACGTTGTCGCTGTCAGGGGGAGGATCATTGCGGTCGGCGACGGCAGGGCACGCGCAGTCGGGTGCGCGGAATTCGGTGCATCGTCACACATCGCACGGCTCATCCTTGCGGTCATGCAGTTCGATCCAATGATGCGAGGCGCGCTGAATATCAGGTATTCGGGAGGCGTTGTCTCTGCCTGCGAGGAGTGCGGCTATACGGTTGCGTCGTTTGACCGGAAGGACGAGCCGCCGCACCACAAGACGATGGACTGGGGCGCAGAGTATGCGATTACGGAGGCTGGTTCTGTGCCGCAGGTGATCTGGGATACGGGTGGTGTCGGAAAAGAGGCGATGGTGCGGATTCTCGGGAGAAGCGCGGCCGAGGTGGCTGGTCTTGCGATTCGGGTGGCTGAATGTGGGGCATTCTGATAGACAGCTATCTGACTACCAATCTTTATCTATCTGGAAGATTATAACAGTACTACCTGATACTTAGGTGATTTCATGATACGGACGTTTATCGCTGTTGATCTTCCGGATTCTTTCATAGACACAATCGCAAAGATCCAGCAGGAACTCAAAGGGAACATAAAACTCGTGGATCCGAAGCAGGTCCACATTACGATGAAGTTTCTTGGCGACGTTCCCGAAAAAAAGATTCCAAAGATCGAAGATGCGCTTTCGGGCGTAAAATCCGAACCATTTACAGCAAGAGTTCAGGGGGTTGGAGCATTTCCAAAACCAGGTTATGCGAGGGTGATCTATATCGGCGCAGATCCCGCGGAAACATTTACCAAGTTGTACGCAGAGGTGGAATCGGCGCTCACGTCACTTGGGTTTAAGCGCGAGAAGCGTCTGTTCACCCCACATGCGACCCTTGCACGGGTAAAACATAACCCGGAAGAGGCGCGAATGAGACTTAGAGATACGATCGAGCACCTGTCAGATATCGAGGTCGGAACGATGGATGTGGACACAATCAAACTGAAGAAGAGCACACTGACGCCGAAAGGCGCAATCTACGAAACACTAAAGGAAGTGCATCTATGAGCGAAGAATCTGTCTTTGTGGTGAAGACCACTGCGAATCAGGAGCGTTCGGTCGCAAACATACTCGGACAACTTGCGCTGAGGGATCATTACGACATACGCGCGATACTCGTGCCTGATGAACTGCGCGGCTACATACTGGTCGAGTCAGGTGACCGCGACGAACTTGCCCAGGCGGTTCAGATGGTGCAACATGCAAGATCGCTGGTGCAGGGTGAATCCAACATCGAGGAAGTTGAGCACTTCCTGACACCGAAACCGACCGTTACCGGCATATCGGTCGACAGCATCGTGGAACTCATCTCAGGACCGTTCAAGGGCGAGAAAGCGAGAGTGAAGCGTGTTGATGAGGCACATGAAGAGATCACGGTCGAGCTCTTCGAGGCGATGGTGCCGATACCTGTTACTGTGCGCGGCGATCATGTCAGGGTGCTGAAGCGAGAAGGGGAATGAGTTATAAGTGCCCAGTCACATCGTGACGGCTCAATGACAGACCCCCAGCCGCAAAAGATTTAACATCCCGATGCCAATCCTGTTCTTGAGGAACGAACATGGCACAGTATAAGATTCCAGTGATCCCGGGCGACGGCATCGGTCCAGAGATCGTCGCAGAGGGCAGGAAGGTTCTGGATGCGGCAGGAGAGGCGTACGGATTCGATATAGAATGGATCGAGTATCCGCACGGTGCAGAACATTACTTAAATACCGGAGAACTGCTTTCAGAGGACACGCTTAAGGAACTCTCCGGATACGATGCGATCTATCTCGGATCGATCGGCGATCCACGTATCCCTCCAGGTGTGCTTGAGCAGGGGATTTTACTAAATGCTCGATTTTATTTCGACCAGTACATCAATTTAAGACCTGTTAAATTTCTGAAAGGAGTCGAGACTCCGCTTAAGGATAAAACACCGGAAGATATCGATTTTGTCGTGGTGCGGGAGAACACCGAAGACCTGTACATCGGCGTCGGCGGGCGGGCTTCAGCCGGCAAGAGCCGCGGTACCGCTGAGATCGTGCGCAATCTGTACCATGTGAAGTTCGGTCTGGACGTCGAGACCGATGCCGACGAGATCGCTTACCAGATAGGGCTGATCAGCAGGCAGGGCACAGAGCGGGTGATCCGTTACGCATTCGAGCTTGCGTCCACGCGGGAGAAACAGCTTGCGTCCGTTGACAAGGCAAACGTGATGACCGACATCTACGGGTTCTGGAGAGAGGTATTCACATCGGTCGCAGGCGAATATCCTGACATCGAGACCGATTTCAACTTCGTGGACGCGATCTGCATGTGGTTCGTGAAGAACCCTGAGTGGTTCGATGTGGTGGTAACGCCTAACATGTTCGGGGATATCATCACCGATCTCGGCGCGATGATCCAGGGCGGACTCGGGCTTGCGCCGGGCGGGAACATCAATCCAGAAGGCGTCTCCATGTTCGAGCCGATACACGGGAGTGCGCCAAAGCACCGCGGTCTGAACAAGGTCAACCCGATCGCAACGATCTGGGCTGGCGCGATGTTAATCGAGCAACTCGGCGAGCGCGACGCTGCAAACGCAATCGTTGGTGCGATCGAAACGAATCTGATTGAGGGGGCTGTAAAGACGTATGATCTCGGAGGATCGTCAGGCACCACCGATGTTGGGGACGATATTGCAGGAAGAGTGATGCAGGCGCGGTGAGACATCGCAAGCCGCAATCACCAGTCACACGAAAGACCGATGCCAGATCACGGCACAGGAGATTCTCCGCACACAACCGGCAGGGCGGAGGGAGCACGGGAATATGAAGCGATATACGGATGGCACTGAAGAGGGCATACATGCCAGGGAGCGCGGACAGAGGTCGGATGAGCGAAAGCGACACCAGCGTGAAGAACAACTCTCCGAAGAACTTGCCGAGGCAAACAGACTTCAGGAGATGCTGGTCAGCATCATGAGCCACGATCTCAGGAGTCCCCTCTCAGTGATTGTCGGCTACAGCGGGCTTATCAAGAATCAGTCAGACGATGAGATCGTCAAAAGATTTGTAGATAAGATAGAGAATGCCGCGATGCATGCAGACGAGATGATCGGGGATATAAAAACGTATTCAAACATAAAAAGGGGAATTTTCGAGAATGATCTTGAGGAGATCGATCTGAATGCGATGTTGTCTGATATACTCGGGGGTTTGGAAGGGAAAATAGAAGAACGTGACATAACAATCGATATAAAGTACCAGACTGGCGAGAGATGCCCTGTACGCGGGACCGAACTCCTGAAGAATGCATTCCTGCACACCATCGACAACGCGATCAAGTACAGTCCCGAGCACGAAACGGTCACCCTGACACTCGATGGTGAGGGGTCTGACTGGGTATTCGGGGTTTCTGATCATGGGGATGGCATACCTGATGATGCGAAGGAATCCGTATTCGAGCGTTTCATGCGAAAGGAGAAGCGCGGAATAAAAGGCAGTGGAATCGGGCTTGCGATCACGAGAAGTGTGGTTGATGCGCACAACGGGAATGTCCGGATCGAGGATAATCCGGGGGGCGGGTGCATATTCTACATAACGGTGCCGAAGGCGTGAATGCGAAAGTTCGGGATGCCGTAACTTTTTAATATCCGCCCACCTCTAACCGGATATCAGGAAACCATA
>JAUVWP010000180.1 GCA_030604085.1 Methanosarcinales archaeon
GTGCCATCTGTAGTATTTACAATCGGTTGATACTGTCTGGTGTTGTGTCTGGATTTCATGATTTGATCTCTTGCCTCGTTTTCTCGGGGGGGAGGGGTTCACCCACAATTATTAGATCGACCACACCCACCCCAGTTTGAGCATAATATGGTTCGAAACGTATATAAAGATTTTGGCTGCCCGGTGGGGCTTCTTAATTTTTTCCGGAGTCGGTTGGGATCGGGGAAGTTTCGGGCATATTCACAACAGGGCGATTCCCTGTCTTCGTTATCCTCGTCCCGGGTTCTTCAGACAAGAATTCCGCGATCATACCCGGCTTTACCGCACTAAAATATGCACGAATCGATATCGATCCCGAGCAGTTCACGAACCTTGCCAAGCATCCCGCCAGTCACATCGGTGCCCTCTGAGCCATGGATATGGGATCGCACCGCCTCGAACGTCCCTGGTGTGATCTCCGGAACCACCCTGCCGTCTGCGATCACGCCACCTGCCGCTGTCCCGAATCCGATGCGCGACGCCCCAAATCGCGTTGCGAGATATGGCACGATCCGGTCGCTAACCTCAGAGCGCGCGGTCACAAGGATGATCGGTATGAACTGGGCGTCAGGATCGCTCTTCAGCCGCTTGCTGACCGCGTATCCGTCCATCTCGGGCATCATAATGTCAAGGAGGATGAGGTCAGGTTTCCCGGTCTTTACCTTCTCGATAGCTTCCTCGCCGCTCGATGCAGTGACGACATCGTAGTCGATGGATAGATGTGCCTCCAAGAGATCCACGTTCATCGGCTCATCATCAACGACCAGAATTTTTGGTCTTGTCTCCTCAGTCATACTCCCTCCGGTACTATGTTATCGTTGCCAGTTCAGTATCCACTTCAAGCACCAGTAGATCACGAATGGCACGAATTGTACGAATTGCACGAATGTGTTGTGGTCGAATTGATCCCACACAAGCGGTAAAAGCCACCGGATTTAACCACAGAGGACACAGAGAGCACAGAGTTTTTAAATCGA
>JAUVWP010000071.1 GCA_030604085.1 Methanosarcinales archaeon
CGACACCCTGCGCTTCTACATTTTTCTCGAAATACCCGAGTCCGAAGTCGATGAAATATATCCGGTCACCGCCATCACCGTCGCCATCGCTGTTGTGCAGGATGAGATTCGAGGTCGTGAGATCGCCGTGAATGATCCCGCAACCGTGCAGCCGTCCGACAAGTTCGCCGATACGCTCGCTCAGGTCCGGATCGAGCACATCCTTCATCCGCGCGCCCTCGATAAACTCCATCTCGATAGTATGCTCGGCTGTATCGACGTCGTAGATGATCGGTGTCGGAACCTCGCACCTGCGCGCCTCTGATATGAGTTTCGCCTCGCTTCTGGTTCTCGCTGCCCTGATTCGTGTATCAAGTTTTGGGATGCGGTAGTTCTTCGGGACTCTCCGCTTGATGATCCTGCCACCGGATCGCTCGATCTCGTCTTCTGCGCCGGCTACTATCTGCTGGTTCATGCGTACTAGTTCTTGCAGGCATCGATATTAACGGTCTTCGCTCGCACTCATGCAAAGCGCACAGATCCGTAGAAGGGTTATCGCGTTAATAGTCCATCGGAACATCGTATACGGTTCGATGGCAATATGCCCGCCGGAACTGGTTTTCTTCTCGAAATGAAGGTGATTCAGCCGGGGCGTTCTTGCTGTGTGTTTGCTATGTGCGCAGATAAGAGGCACTGATTCATCCGCAAAGGTTATATTGAAGCTATGCGCCAAATCTGATGACGTTGGTTTTCCACTGCTGTGTTGAGAACCAACACACAAGCATCCCGTCATAAGATGTGGGTTACAAACCAACGTCACCATTTTATAGATATGCAGCAGAAGACCCCGCTACTTGCAGCGGGGATGAATGCCAACACTTACCAAAACATTTAAATAATGATAAATCCCGTAGTGACATGATGCTGGTAGCATACAAATACCGGATGTATCCGGATGAGGGGCAAAGAGAAATGTTTCTCAAACACTTTGGAGCGTGCCGTTTTGTATACAACTGGTCGCTTGAGCAGAAGATCAAGGTATACGGGATTGATAAGAAGACTTTAACACGTTTTGATCTCAATAACATGCTACCAAACCTTAAAGGCGAATTTGAATGGCTTAAAGAAGTTAATTCACAATCCTTACAAGAGGTAAACAAACGACTTGATTCAGCATTTAAACGGTTTTTCAGAGAGAAACATGGATTCCCAAAGTTTAAATCGAGAAAGAATCCTATCCAGTCCTTCCAATTACCACAAAACTATATAGTAGACTTTGATGCCAACCAGATACGACTTCCTAAAATCGGATGGGTAAACACAACCCTTCATAGAACATTTGAAGGAATCTTAAAGACTGCAACCATCTCAATGACTGCAACCGGTAAGTTTTTCATAAGCATCCTGGTAGAAGATGGCAGAGAAACACCGAAAAAAGAACCATTTGGATACGATAGCACTATAGGACTCGATGTAGGTATAACGGACTTTGTAACGATGTCAGATGGTACTAAAATCGATAATCCTAAGTTTTTAGGAGGTTCTATCCAACGATTGAAGGTATTGCAAAGAAGAGTGAGCCAGAAAAAGAAGGGATCAAAAAATCGAGATAAGGCAAAGTATCAGGTAGTAAAACGACACGAAAAGATCACAAACCAGCGAAAAGACTTTCTGCACAAAGTATCAAGCAAAGTAGTAAGCGAGAACCAAGCAATTGCTATAGAAACTCTTAACGTGACTGGTATGATGAAAAACCATCGCCTTGCGCAAGCGATTGGTGATGTGTCCTGGAGCGAGTTTTTCAGACAACTTGAGTACAAGTGTGAGTGGTACGGAAAAACTCTATTGAGGATCGGGCAGTTTGAGCCGTCCTCAAAGATATGTAACGTTTGCGGATCGATTAACCACTGTCTGAAACTACCTGACCGTGAATGGACTTGCGCAGAATGCGCCGCGCTCCATGATCGAGATGTGAATGCAAGCATCAATATCAAAAAATTCGCCCTTCAGGCTCAAAACCTGATTGGCGTAATAGCACCGGCGGACAGCCGGGGTGAGCCTGTTGGAGATGTTATCAATGGATGAATCGATGAAACAGGAAGGAATCCTCGCTACTTGTAGTGAGGAGGATGTCACTCATGAAAATATTAAACTCGATGTACGGGCAGGCAATCGGCGACATGCTCGGCGAGCCTGTTGAGGGGCTCAACCGCGAAGAAATCGCAATGCAGCACCACACCATCATAGGTTTCATAAGCCCGCCATCGATCACCGACGACACGATCATGACGCATCTCGTTGTGCGATCGATCTGCGAGACCGGGCGCACGGATCGCCGGCATATCGCACAGACCTTCCTTCGGAACCGTGCGCGCATACCGCGAATGGGCCCGACCACGGCTCAAGCACTATTCGGACTTGCAGAGGATCCCGATTTCACACCGACCACAGGAACGACCGATGGCGCGGCAATGCGCGCTCCTGCGATCGCATGGCTATTTCCAGCGGATATGGTCATCCCAAACGCCATCGAATCCTCGCTTGCAACGCATGGCGCACCGGTTGCGATCGCTGGCGCATGTGCGGTTGCGTGCGCTGTGTCCAAGGCGATTGCTGGCGCGGATATCGGGACGGTCATACGCGCTGGTGTGCATGGCGCCCGCGAAGTATCAGCAGATTTCGCATCCCTTATTCTGGAGGCAGTCTCACTTGCGTCACAGAGATCGCTCGAAGACGCCATCGACATCACCGGATGCGGGATTGAGACTGAGGAAGCAGTGCCCGCGGTCTTTGCGATCATCTCGAAGCATCACGATTTCAGAAGTGCTGTTCTCGCGGCAGTGAATCTTGGCGGCGATGCCGACACAATCGCGGGCATGGCAGGCGCGATCATAGGCGCGATGTCGCATGAACTGCCCCGCGACTGGATCGATGCTTGCAGGGGTCAACCGGAGGCGATGATCCTTGAGTCGTGGAGGTGCGTTTCACGCTTCACACGTTCCACCGGTCATCGAGCGGGAACATCTCATTGATCCAGATCAGGGTCTTTTTGTCGTGGATGATCCGGTATATCCTCGAGAGCACAGTACAGTCCTTGCCAAATGCGCTGTTCTTCAGATTCAGAACTCCGATCTCCACAATCTCCCTCCTCGACTCGATGTTGTGCTTCTGCATGATGCGCCCGATCGGGATGTCCGCACGCATCAAGTCCTCTTCCATGCCCTCTGGCATCTGCCTGATCGGGGCTAACGATCTGGCATAGACATACGCCACACCCCCGGCACGGAGCAGGACGTTGCGCTCATTGACCTGCTCACCCACAGGTATATCGAGCAGTCTGGCGATCTCATCATCTGCTCTGGTGATGTGCTGCTGCTCTGTCTCGACGCTGACATGCTTCTTCGTCATCAGTTCGAGCAGGTGGGTGACCGAGCCGTCGGTGCCTGCGCAGATGCGAAGGCAGGTCGGAAGATCGAGTTTATACAGGCGGTCGGTGACGTCCATAATCTCCTCTACTTCGTTTCCTCTGCACCCTCCACAAAGATCGTCTGCGATGGGTACGCGATCTCGACATCCAGTTCTTCGAGCAGTTGCATGATCTGGAGGTTGAACCGCTCACGAACAGCAAGAAACTCGTCCCACACGGTTGTCTTTGTGAAGCAGTAAATGAAGATGTCAAGCGAATACGCGCCGAATCCAGTGAAATGAACCATGTGGAAGTTGTGATCGAAACCGGAATCTTCCTTTATGATCCGGTTGATCCCTTCGACCACCTCTTCCATCTGTTTCCTGCTCGTTTTATAAGAGACCCCGAGATTGAATTTTATCCTCCGTTTCTTCATCCTGGTGAAGTTCACGATCTCGGATTTGATGAACCTGCTATTCGGGACGGTCACGAGTGCCTGATCGAACCTGCGTATCCGTGTGGACCGAAGCCCAACATCCTCAACAGTCCCCTCCACGCCATCGACCCGTATCCAGTCGCCGATATGGAACGATCGATCCGAGAAGACCGTGACCGATCCGAAGATGTTGCTCACGGTGTCCTGCGCTGCCAGAGCAAGCGCAAGCCCGCCGATGCCGAGACCTGCCAGGAGCGATGTGACATTCCAGCCGAGATTCTGCATCAGGAAGAGGACTGTAAGCGTCACCACAACGACTTTGAGGGTCTTTATAACAAGCGGCACCAATTGCTCATCGAGTTTCGTCTCCGTCTTCATGGTCACCTGGTACAGGTAATGGGCAACGACATCGATCAGGTTGAGCAGGAGCAGGAGCGCAACGAATGCGAATGCGAGCGTGAAGAACGAATAAAGGATCCATGCGATATCGAAGATTCCAATCTGCTCTGGCAGAT
Source organism: Methanosarcinales archaeon (assembly GCA_030604085.1). Classification (GTDB taxonomy): domain Archaea; phylum Halobacteriota; class Methanosarcinia; order Methanosarcinales; family Methanogasteraceae; genus Methanogaster_A. Next base: position 4,337 of record JAUVWP010000071.1, read on the forward strand.
TCAGCGAAGCTACGGCAAGATAAATTCCGCAGACTATGATAAGGTAACCGAGAGGGGATTTGAATGCGGATACGAGCAGATCATCGATCTCGGTCCTTGTCTTTTTGGCAAGCTCCACCAGTTTCTTCTCGAAGAGGTACAGCGTGAGTTTGCGCAAGACAAGGGTGAAAAATATGATTAAGAAGAACGTGATCAGGTCGGTTGTTGAAATACCGAGAGAATACTGATCGAACATGTTCTTGATGTCTTCAAGCATGGTATCCTATCTGTTGTTGATGGATTATGAATTTTTTCATAGGTCTGTGAGTATGATCACGTTTCCTCTTCCCCTCTTCACCTTCTTGACCAACCCCCGATCCTCAAGGTCGGTTACCATCAGACTCGCCTTCGCTTCCGAGCAATTGAGCAGCAGCCGCAGGTCTTTCTGTGTGATCCTACCTTCATGCTCCCTGATGATCGAGAGCATCTCCTGCAGATCAGAAGGGATCGCTGATTCCGCATCTCCATGTTCTAACTCTTCCAGTTCTCCCGGTTCTTCCGATTCTTCTGGCGCTTCCGGTTCTGGCTCCACTGGTTCATATCCATAATCTTCCTTTCCGTCCATTCCATCCGTTCCGCCCTTTCCGTCGCCCTTTTTACCCCTCTTCCACAAAAACAGGGCAGATACGATTGCCAGAACTGAGAGGATGCCGGTTGCATAGAGTAGCACCGTAGAGTCCTCTTCACCTTCAGGGAATTCTTCGTAATCGAAGAGATCCTCGCTGAAATTTATATCCTCGTACAGGTACGCTTCCTCAATCGGTGGAAACATCAGGAGATCGAGCACAAAATCCCCCTCCCCGACGATCGTGATCTCTTCTTCCGCACAATACTCGAGCAGATTGCCTCTGTAGTATTCAGCACGGATCCGGTAGGATCCTTCCGGCAGATCGAATGCGTAACTGCCGGAAGACGCGACCAGCTTCTGCGGCGGCGTCGAATTCACCAGAACGATCGTGTTCTCGAGTGCTTCGAATGTCGACCACTCATACGTGGTCCCGTGCACCACAGCAGCGGATGCCGACGGTACACAGACCACGAGTATAGCGATAAGTAGCAGACATCTTCGAAGCATCAGAACGTGGCAAGTTTCCCTTCTGCGACCAGTCTGGTGATGTCTGTTATGTTTGCAAGCGACGCATCGATGATCTCCTCGATCTCCCGATGCAGCACATTCATGTCAGCGCCCTTTGCAGGAACGATTCCGGCATCAGCAACAAGCGGCTGGTCGATCGGCTTACCGATCTCGGATAACATGCGGATGTAGATCTCCTCGACCCCGTCCACAGTCTCGACCACCTCGGATGCGATCTTGTTGGCGAGCAGGTTGTATATCTTCCCGACATGGTTGACCGGGTTCTTGCCGCTCGTCGCCTCCATGCTCATCGGTCTGTACGGCGTTATCAAGCCGTTGCACCGGTTGCCGCGCCCGACAGATCCGTCATCTCCCATCTCTGCCGAGATTCCGGTCACGGTCATGAAGAGCGATTCGTTTTTGAGGTCGTCTGCGGTATTGATCAGCACATTGATCTCACGATCCGTGCAGCCACATGCCATGTTTTCGATGTGATCGCGCAAACTCTCTGTCACGCTGATATAGTGCTCCAGATCGTCGAGATGGCGCCCGACCATTGCGCAGGCAACAACGAGCGTGATCTTGTCCTTGTCACGAAGCCCCATGATCTTGGTGTCCTCCCCGATCGCAGGAATCTTCTTCCTGAGATTCATCAATTCACGTTCGGCCTGGTACACGATCTGCTCGGTCTCTGACAGCGGCGCAAACCCGACGCCGAAGGACGTGTCGTTCGCACCCGGAATCGTTCGGTGGAAGACGTCTCTCAGGTCGGACGAGCCCTTTCCGAGTTTGCAGTCAAGGATGATATCGCGCTCCACATTCAGATTCAGGATGTTCTCCTTGAGATAGTCCCGGGCTGCCTGCAATGCGGCGGTATCGGTCGGGATGTGCACGCCATCGAACTCCTTCGTGGCTCTGCCGACCAGTAATATGTAAATCGGCGAAATGACTTCTCCGCCACCGAACGCGGGGTACGATCTGCCAGCAACGATCTGCGTCTCATCGGTGTTGTGGTGCAGCACTGCCCCACAGCGGTCCATGTACTCGGCGCAGAGTGCCTGACTGACCGCTTCGGAAAGCCCGTCTGCGATGCTGTCCGGATGCCCGATGCCCTTGCGCTCGACAAGTTCGATCTCCTGCTTCTCAATCGGAGTCTGTTTGAGCAGCTCCACCTTGATATTTCGTGTCATTGGAAGTACCTCTGTGATGAAGTGTATCTGTGCCGATGATATAAGATATTCTGGTCGGCTATATGACCACCGGAAGAGTTGATATATCCCACACGATAACATACAATACACGGTGGTCGAATGCCATGAAAGTGCGTGATGTTATCAAGATGATCGAATCAGATGACTGGTATCCTGTTACGATGAAAGGGGAGCCATTCGGCAGTATAAGCACCCGACCAAAACGGGAAGGGTGACCATCGCAGGTCATCCCAGCCACGATTTGGTTCCCGGAACATTAGGCAGCATATTAAAACAGGCGAAACTAACTGAAAGGAGATAATTATGTACAGGTTTTTAGTTGTTATCGAAAAAGCAGACGGGAACTACTCATCATATTCGCCAGACCTGCCCGGTTGTGTGGCAACTGGCAGCACACACGAAGAAGTTGAGCAAAATATGTATGATGCAATCGTACTGCATGTGAAAGGATTGATCGAAGATGATGCACTAGTTCCGGTATCACAAGCTTTTTCAGAATACCTCGTGATCGGGGAGCATGTCACCGCCTGACCGATATTCCGGATTGCAAGCTCCAGCCGCCCGCCCGACCCGCGCTAGTACGTGAACGGCGACAAGCGCCTCCGACCTTCAATTAGGTGTGGCGCGGAGGTCAGGTTTGGTCGCATGAGTGGAAGGGTTTTTTGGATGGGTTGCAAAACTTATATATAGATGAAGTTGTCAAATATATCATTAAATTCAGTATGTGGAGATTGAATTTACAATGCTCATTGCGTTGGTTCTGGCATTGGCTACAGACATACAGAGGTTTGTAAATATGCACATATTAATTAAGATCGATACATTGAGGTGGGCCGTCAGCGTGGAGGGCAGGTGGCCTTCCCATCCAATGTTGTACTTCTGTTAATGATGCCATTGTAGATTTTATTCCACGCTTGACGGTATGGGGGTTCAAATCCCCCACTCCACATCTGTACACTCTTATCCAATCACACGACCTCCAGCCACCGAGTCCAATGCGCAGTCGCACCCCACTCTTCACGCCTGCCTCTTTGACTCTCTGCACACGATGCCTGTTGCGATCAGATGCGCGACGCGGAGCGGCTCACGAGTGTGGCTGTGGGTCGTTCCGATCCGCACGATGGCGTCCGCATCCTCAATCTCGATCTCGGAGAACCGTAGGTATATCGGGTTTCCATACACCTCGATTTCCGCGATCCTGCCCGCGTTCTTGATGGCACGCCCCCGCAGACAGCAACACTTAAACATCAGGTGACCACCACATAGAATTGATGAAGGATCGAAGCAGCCACGACACCAGCAGCGACAAGAGCCGCGAGAAGGAGGCGTCCGCCCTATCAGCAGTAACGCTCATTGCTGACGGGATGATTGTCGGCATCGGCACGGGTTCGACCGCGGCGTATGCGATAGCAGAACTCGGGCGGCTGGTTGCCGGTGGGCTTGATATCCTGTGCGTGCCGACCTCGTACCAGTCAGAGATGCTTGCAGCGCAGCAGAAGATACCGATCACGACGCTTTCAGAGCACCCGAAGCTCGACATCGTGCTCGATGGCGCGGACCAGATCGACAGGAATCTCGTTGCGATCAAGGGTGGGGGTGCTGCACACACACGAGAGAAGGTAATCGCGCACGCTGCATCGAAAGTGGTGCTGATGGTCGACCACGAAAAAGTCGTCCCCGGACTCGATCACGAGGTTCCGATCGAGGTTCTGCCGTACGCAAGAACACTTGTGGAACGCGGGGTGCGTGCACTTGGTGGGATACCTGAGCTTCGGATGGCAGCCCGGAAGGATGGTCCCGTAGTCACTGACAACGGAAACTTCGTAATCGACGCCGACTTTGGCACGATCGATGATCCCGCGCGATTGAGTGATGAGTTGAGCGCACTCGTCGGCGCAATCGAGCACGGGATATTCTTAAATGTGGACGAGGTGCATATCGGCACCTCGGATGGGGTCAAAGTGCTGAAACGGCAAGGGTTACGCAAGTAATCTCGCAGGAATCTTCTGTTTCGCAATCAGGTCGCCGTAGTGTTCCTGCTCGCGTATCACATCCACAGAGCCGTCAGAGATTATAATCTCTGTACACCGGCACCGCCCGTTGTACTGGGAACTCATGCTGAATCCGTACGCTCCGACATCGAAGACCGCCATCACGTCGCCGGGTTCTATCAAAGGCAGTTTCCTGTCCCTCGCAATGATATCGCCTGATTCGCAGATCGGTCCCACGATATCGTACGTCTCTGCCCCTGCAGAGTCTGCCTTGTTCGCAACAGCCACCTCGTGGTACGCATCGTACATCGCAGGGCGGATCAGCAGGTTAAGACCTGCGTCAACGCCAACAAAGTTCCGTGCAGACCGCTTCACAGTGGTAACCCCAGCAAGGAGAAGACTTGTGTCGCCAACGATGTATCTGCCCGGTTCGAGCACGAGTCTCGGAGAGATTCCGATATCCTCTGACCGGCTGCGGAAGATCGGAAGGATCATGTCTGCAAGATCGTGTGGTGTGGGCGTCGCCACATCCTTCTGGTACGGGATGCCAAGCCCGCCGCCCATATCAACGAACTCAAGTGTGATTCCAAGCCGCGTGATCTGTTCCGCGATATCCATCATCCGCTCCACCGCCTCGCCGAAAGGCGAGACATCAGTGATCTGCGACCCGATATGGCAGTGGATGCCGACCGGATTTACCCCTGGCAGTTCCTTTGTTTCTTCGTACGCTTTCAGGACGTCCTTGTACTCTATTCTGAACTTGGAGGATGCAAGACCTGTCGCAATCTTCGGGTGCGTGTCTGGCGAGACATCGGGATTGACCCGGAATGCAATATCAACCGCCTTTCCTGATTTGATCGCCAGATCCGAGAGCGCGTGCAGTTCGTCCATCGAATCCACTGAAACGCGCACCCCTGAGTCGATCGCCATCTGGAGTTCGTACGCGGTCTTTGAGTTGCCGTTAAAGAGAATCCTCTCATGCGAGATGCCTGCAAGGAGCGCGGCATAGAGTTCGCCATCAGAGAAGACGTCAGCGCCTGCGCCCTCCGACGCAAGGATCCGCAGGATGGAAAGGTTCCAGTTCGCCTTTGCAGCAAAGTAGATGTCAGCGTCAGGAAACGCGCTTTTGAATGTGCGGAAGTTCTCGCGTATGCGCTTCTCGTCGATCACATAGAGCGGTGTGCCGTATTCCTGTGCAAGCGAGACTGTGTCAACTCCGCCGATGGTGAGGTGATGGTTCTGGATGCCGATGTGATTTGCTTTTGACATGGAAACACTTCCACACCATTCATTGCTGCACCTTTAATAAAATGTATCTGTCCGGGCTATCGGCTTGATACCCCCAAGTCGATGGTCTTATGTGTATTGCTCACGGACCACTGGAAGTCGATCTTCGGGCATTCTCGAGGATGGCTTTGGTATAGTCCTTGCAAGCGCACAACACATTAAAAACGCACCACATCCGAAACTTGCGACGCAGTTCGTGGAATTTGTAATAGGTGGGGCGGGGCTTGGCGTGTTTCAAGAATGGAGCAGCTTACGGTCCCGAATGTAGCTGATAATCCGGATAAGATGCCTGATAGACTCAGATCCGTACTCGCCCGATCAGGTTCATAAAATCTTCTGTAACACCACAAGCCATGACATCCCCCAATCGAAGAAAATATTAAATACCAGACCGACTCTTAAACATTAAAGGTGAAGCC
>JAUVWP010000030.1 GCA_030604085.1 Methanosarcinales archaeon
CCCGCGCCTCGTGGCCGCCCGCCCCGACGGCCGCGGCCTTCCTCCCAGCCCTCCCGGAAGCTAACCGAACCGCAGTCATTTCGGCGAACGCGGCCCGCCTGCGACCTACTCAAACACCCCCCCCCCCCCCACCGACCAACGCCACCCGCTGCGCGCGAAGGGGGGCCAGACCGCCCGGCCAAAAGCCATCGGCGCGGTCGGACTTTCCGTCTGCCCGAAGGCGTGCCCGTACATGTACGAGGCGTACCGGCTCGGGGTGCGGATATTCTTACGCGAGTTTGAGGATCGCCACCCTGGCACCGGGCACGGGATCGTGCGCGGGTTTGACCGGATGGTCGGTGCGCTTGGTGATGCGTATCCGCCGGCATCGCTTGTGCCGTGCCGGGTCTGTGGCGAGCCATGTACGGATGGGCTCTGTCAGGCGTGCAAGATGCTTGGCAGGAGTGGCTGATAACACCGATTGGGTCTCAGAAAAGGTTTTTATAACCGTGAACGGATCGTTAATATGGTGAAACCATGAAGATAGGGATCATAATCTATTCGGATGATTCGGAGACTGTCTGGAACGCTTTTCGGTTCGGAAGTTTCGCACTGGCAGAGGGTGACTTCGTAAAAGTATTCCTGCTTGGCAAAGGTGTGGAGTGCGAGTCCATGGACACGAGTAAGTTTGTGGTGACAGAACAGATGAAAACGTTTGTGGATGCGGGTGGCGAGATGTTTGCCTGCGGTAGCTGTCTTAAAATCCGCCAATCGGATGGCTCGGAGATATGTCCTTTGTCAACGATGAGGGACCTGTATGAAATAGTTAAAGAGTGCGATAAAACCGTTACATTTTGAGGTGCGGTAAAGATGCTTAAACGGCATGCACCTATCAGCAGTTCTTGCGTCGCAGATTGCATGGTGGGGCAGGCATCGATAACTTTTAAATAAGATAACTCCAATGAAAAGGTCATAAAGGTGATAACCTTTGAACGATACGAATAAAGGAGGCTAAATATGGATATGGAATATTACAGCGGTCTTTCTTTTTTGATTATGATAGTTGCAGAGTTTGCAACGGTCATACTCTTCTTCGGAGGGCTACTCTTTCAGATGAAGAAATGGGGCTACGGATCCGAAGGATATGGAAAGGAAGGTCAGGGAGGCAGCATCGGCGGTTTCCTGAAATTGCTCCTCTCCCAGATCTTCGACAAGAAACATGAGCAGGGTGTGCTCACGACTCTTGTGATGGATATCCTGATCCAGCGGCGCATCCTGCAGCGAAGCGTCCTCAGATGGGTCATGCATATAACGATCTTCTGGGGATGGATCATGCTCTTCGTCTTCTCGATGCTGATATTTGTTGTGGAACTCCTCCACAAGTATGGCGGCATGTTTGGTGACACAATCACCCATGGACGCCCCATCGTCGAGAGCTTCCCAGTGATTGTTACGTTGAACGAGGTATTCGGTTATGTGCTGCTTATAGGCGTGCTGATCGCAATTGCCAGAAGGCTCTTCATCACAGAGGTTCGAAATGGTACCACATTCTATGATGTGTTCCTGACAGGTGGACTCTTCATAATCGTGATCACCGGATTCATCTCGGAATGGATGCGCGAGGGATACTTCCTTGAGCAGTACTCTGCTATTGCACCCCCCGCCGCGCTCTTCCACGTGGTGATCTCGCTTCTCTTCTGCGTTGCGATGATACCGTTTACCAAGTACATCCACATCATCGCGACACCGCTCTCGATCCTCACGCACGGAGGTGGTGAATAATGGCGCGAAGAGAGCCGTCTCTTACGACCGAGCGATTCACGACGTCGCAGCTACTCGAGATCGACGCGTGTACCAGATGCGGCGAGTGTCTGGACTGGTGTCCTGTCTACGAGGAGATCAGAGAGGAGACTTTCACTCCTGAGGATAGAGAGGGTATGAACGATGTCCAGAAGATGGACTTTGCGCCGAAGAACAAACTCACAGGCATGCGTGAGATGATCAACAAGGGTTACGGCTTGCGCGCAAAGCTCTTTGGTCCGAAGCAGATTCCGGAGGAAGATGTCCTCAAGCTGAAGGACGAGATCTATCACTGCACGACCTGTGGTATCTGTGGTACGGTCTGTGAGGCATCCATCAATACGGTGGAAGTCTGGGAGTCGTTCCGCAGAAATGCTGTTATGCACAAGCGCGGACCGTTCGGCAAGCAGACTGGTTTCGTGGATCTTCTGGCATCTCACAATGTGTTTAAGGCGGATCAGGAGGACCGTCTATGCTGGGTTCCGGAGGATGTCGAGATCAAGGACAAGGCAGATGTTGCGTACTTCACAGGATGTACAGCAGCATATCGGATGCAGCGGGTCGGTGTTGCAACGACAAAGGTTCTGCAGGCACTGGACATCCCGTTCACGATGCTCGGACCCGAGGAATGGTGCTGTGTCTCGGTTCTCGTAAGGACCGGGCAGCTCGAGCTTGCAGAGGAGTTTGTGAACCACAACATGAACGCGATGATCGACAAGGGTGTCAAGACCGTGATCTATGCGTGCGCGGGATGCCACCGGACGAGTATCATCGACTGGCCCAAGTTCTACGAGGGTGGGGATCTCCCGTTCGAGATTCTTGCAATCAGTGAGTACATGGACCGATTGCTGAATGATGGCACGCTCAGTGAGAGCGACTTTGAGTGGAAGCACCCGCTGAAACAGCGAGTAACATTTCACGATTCCTGCCACACAGGAAGGCATGTCGGTGTCTACGATGAACCGAGAAGGATCTACAATATGGTTCCGGGCATGGACTTTGTGGAGATGGCAAGAACGCGGGAACTGCAGCGTTGCTGCGGTGCAGGCGGTGGAATCAAGGCAGGTGTCTCTGATCTGGCACTGAAGATGGCTCAGAAGAGGGTCCAGGATGCTGATCTTGTCAATGCTGACATCATAACAAGCACCTGTCCGTTCTGCAGGCGAAACATCATGGACGGCATGAACGCGATGGACACGAATCTCATCTTCAAGGATCAGCAGGAGATTCTTGCGGAAGCGATGGGACTCGATCTCACGTTGCCTGACAATCCGTACTTAGACAAACAGATGTAGATGCGATGGTTGATTTATTCAACCATTTCTATTTTTATTTCCATTGCGACATTGGGAAATAGACTTAAGTGTTATGGGCTAATTTATAACATCGAGGGATCGTTTATGGTAAAATTTCAATTCCTGTTACCGGTTGATGGCTCTGATTATTCCAGAGTAGCAGTCAAACACGCCATACGGATGGCAGAGATGTACAACGCAGAGATTTCACCGATCTATGTGGTGGATACGAGAGCACACAAGGATGCGAAGGAGCTCGAGGAAGATACCGCGATCGGACAGGCACTGATCGATGATGTGCAGGAGCAGTGCAAGAGTCGCGGGATCGCGGTACTCGAAGCAAGGGTGCTTGCGGGATCGCCATACAACGAGATCATCAAGGAACAGAAGAGGATCGATGCCAGCGTGATCATTCTTGGCGCTTATGGTGCGGAACGCACCGAGGGCGAGACGATCGGCAGCACCGCTGAGCGCGTGCTTCGCGGCGCACAGTGTCATGTGCTGCTGGTGCGGGACAAACTCGAGAACGATCAATTCTACAGAAGCGTTCTGATCCCGTCAGACGGCTCGATCGATGCCGGATATGCTGCGACATTCGCTGCAAGTGTCGCGCACAGGTACCACGCCGATCTGATGGCATGTTCCGTGATACGCACAGGCAGCGAGAAGGATATGCTGGAGGCAGGGCGAACCACTGATGATGTGGTTGCACTCGGCAAATCCAAAGGCATCGAGACAAAGACCCTGATATGGGAAGGAAAACCCGCAATCGAGATATTGAAAGCGGTCGGTGCCAAGAACATCGATCTCGTGGTGATCGGCTACACCGGAAAGGGCAGAGTCTCCCGGTGGATACTCGGGAGCGTATCCGAGAAGGTCGCGCGAACATCGCCGTGTTCGGTCTTTGTTGTGAAGAGTACCCGTGTTGAGCGGGTATATACAGTCAAGGAGAATTAAATGGCAAGATTTCAGTATCTGGTATCGGTTGACGGTTCGGTTCAGTCAGACGCCGCGGTGGTACATGCCGCACGGTTTACCGAGATATACGGCGCGGAACTGACGATCATCCATGTGGTGGACTCAAGCGTGTACAAGGACCCGGATGTTGTCGAACGGATGGAAACGACCGGAGAGATGTATCTCGAACGGGCAAGGAAGACTGCAGAAGAGTATAGCGCGACCGTAAAATCGACAAAGGTGCTGGTTGGGTATCCGTTCGACGAAATCGTCAACGAAGCAGCCGAGATCGACGCCAGCGTGATCTTCATGGGCGCGACCGGAATATCACATTCAGGACATATCGGCGCGGTCGCAAGCCGCATACTGCGCGGTGCGGAGTGCCATGTCATGCTGGTGCGGGGCGGCATCCCAGAGGCAGGTTACGAAAATATCCTCATCCCCACAGATGGATCAAAGGATGCAGAGTATGCAGCACAATCAGGTCTTAGCATTGCAAAGAGGTTCCACGCAAAGGTCGCTGCATGTAATATCGTTGATACGAGCCGCATCGTTGAGGCCCGGGTGGTTACCGCTGCCGGTGTTGGCGCGGGCAGGCATTATGGCGATATCATAAAACTCCCGGAGTCGGCGATAAAGAAGATGCGGCAGCGTATGCTTGACGAATCCGCAAAGATTGCGGATCGGGTGAAGGAGATTGCGGGATCGAAAGGAGTGGATGCAAGGGTCGTTGTGCGTGACGGAAAACCTGCACCTGAAATCCTAAAGATTGTGCGTGACGAGGGCATCGACCTGGTGGTGATCGGATATACCGGAAAGAAGACGATCTCGAAGTTATTGATCGGGAGCATCTCTGAGAAGGTTGTAGCCACTGCACCATGCTCGGTCATCATCGTCCGTGGCAGCAGGATGGAGCGGGTAATTCCTGTGCACGGATGAGGGATATGGGATTTTCGCTTTAAAGGCGGATACAGTGGGGGTTTGACTGGTTAACCATGGAGTCAGACGGTGTATCGAAACTCATCGAACATAAATGGACGATAGCGATCATAGCATGTGTTTCGATCATTTTTTTGGCGATTATTTACACTGTACTTCCGCTTATCGATGGTATCGTTCTCGGCGTGGTCTTTGCGTACGTTGGTCGTCCGATCAATAATAAATTATTAAAATACACGAGATTTGCCCCAGTCATCGCAACGGTATGTATCATCGCCCCGATCCTATTCATACTCGGCATGGGCGCGATTGAAATATGGTCCCAGATCAACTGGGTTGTTGATCACGATTCAGAGATCATGACGTCGTTCATAGCCACGATCAATGGGCTGGACCTCCCGGAATTCATATATGATGAGGAAGATATCTCGCAGACGATCGAGAATATCACAGACTATGCGATCGGAATCATCGGGCAGATCCCGGCAATCGAGTACGCAGGGAAGATCGTAATACTCATCATCAATTTCATAGTCTCGGTATTCGTCTGCTTCTTCCTGCTGATGGATGGGGATCGGTTTGTGGCGCTTATCCGGGATCTGGTTCCGCAACCGAATAGTGAGATCGTCGATGCATTCATCGAACATGCGGACCAAACACTCTCAGGGATATTCATAGGCAATCTGTATGTCGCGATATTTGCCAGCATGATCTCGGTATTCGTATTCTACTTCTTCGGGGTTCCGGGCATCCTCGCTATGGCATCGCTGATCTTCCTTGCTTCACTGATCCCGATATTTGCCGGCTGGATGATCCTTGGTCCGATCGCTGTTGGCAGGTACTTCGAGTACGGGCTCTGGGATGCGGTCATCTTCTATGCCGTAGCCGGTATTGTGATCTATGGTCCGACCGAACTGGTGCTCCGTCCGTACATCGTCGGCGTGAAATCGTACACCCACCCGCTCCTGATGCTGCTGATGTTCATAGGTGGCGCGCTAGTCGCGGGTATCGCGGGCTTCTTCATGGCGCCGGCGTTGATGGGCATTCTCATCGCTGCATACCGGACTTACGAGGATATAAGGCACGGAAGGATCGAGATTCCTAACATACCGCAACAGTAAATTATATACCCTCCGAGTTGCAACTCTTATACGGAGTTACATAAGGAATAAGGAGGTTATTACATTGGGTAAACAATCATCTGCTACTGGAAATGTTGCGCTGCTTTGCGCGGCGCTGATAGGAATCACGAACATCTACGTATCGCCGATCTATGGCGGGACATCCGGATTTGTGGTGATGTTCCTGCTGATGCTGATCACTGCGCTTGCTGTGCCTGTTGTACAATTGATTCCAAAACATTCGGTCAAGTTTGTTGCATACATCTTTCTCGGGTTTTCTGCATACTGGACAGTGGGTGCCGCGACAGATCTTGCATACACCACCGATATTTTTGAGTCATTCAAGTACATATCAGGGTCGTTCGGGTTCCTTCCCATAGCCATCTTTGCAATGGCGAATGCGATCGTCGTTCTTATTGCGATCGTGGACTCACCGAGATATGGGTACGGATTTGCATGGATGGGATTTGCGCTCGTAGTGTATAACATCGCACAGACCTCAAATCTGGACTTTGTCGGAGGAAGACCTGACATGTTGCTGCTGGTGCTTGTTCTCTCTTCACTGATACCGTCACTGTGGTGTTACCTGGTCGCTGGCGCTGCAAGGAATCTTAAGTTCTCCGCGCTCAATCGATTCTATACGACCGTGAAGGCGGGATTCCTGACGCTTGCAGTATTTATTCTGCTTGTCACGATCATTACTATCAGCCAACACCAGAACATCGACAATTTTAGCAAAATAGGCGAATTTTTCTCGGTGTCGAGCGGAGATATTCTCAAGCTCTGCTGGTATTATCTCCTATCGCATGTCGCCTTCGTCATGGTGGTCTTCTTTGCAAACAATCTGATATTAAACGCGTTCGATATCGAGAAGGAGATTACAGAGACGGGAGATGTGGTATACCATAGATCGGCAACAGAGGGCTACGAGGAAGACGAGGCGGAGGAAAAAAATCCTTATGAGTCGATCATAAAGGAGATGAAGGCGTTTCAGGATGAATTCAGGAAAGAGAATCCGAACAAATTAGTTTGCGTGCAGAAAATCGGTAAATTCAAGAACGAAATGGATTTACTCGTTTCGAAGTACGAATACGGAACGAAGGATGATGCAGAGAAACTTCTACGTCAGATAGAGAAGAACATAGAGTTTGCATTCAAATAAATGCTGTCAACAGACGACTATCTCAAGATACTCGAAACCTGCACGATCAAGGGACACGATGACGCCATCATACGCGCGCTCAGGTACATCGATCTTGGCTATCCGGTCATGCTGTACGGTCCCCCGGGGAACGGAAAGACAACGATTGCAGAGCATATTCTGACATATCTCGGCGGTTCAAGAGACTCGTTCTATGAGATCGAGGGTACAGAGGGAATGAGCGAGTACCAAATCATCGGGGGCTTTCATCCGCTCTCGATGTCAGGCAATCCCGAACTTGCAGAGCGGTTCGTATTCAAACACGGCATCGTTGCGCGTGTGATCTTCGACCGGAAGAATCTCCTTATCGACGAGTTCACGCGCGCTCCGAGTTCCGCATATTCAGGTCTCTTTCTGCTGCTATCGCTCGGAACGCTGCCGCTCGAATACGAGGAGAAGACCCTCGAAAAGCCAGACGGCTGGATACTGATCGCGACCGCGAACTTCGGAGATGAGGGCACGTACCGGCTCAGCGGTGCGCTGAAGCGAAGGTTCGTGCCGATAGACGTCGGCTATCCGAGCAACTCTACCGAGCGGTCACTACTCGCCTCGATCGCGCCCAACCTCGACGAAAAGGTGATGGATGCCATACTTATGTTTGCAGATGAGACCAGAACGATCTGGAAGAAGGATCGCGGACTTCCCCAGGGGCTGTCTACCGATGGCGTCATCAAGATGGCAAGGTACTGCGAACTCTCGATGAAATAGGGTTCGGATCGTGTCAGCGCATTCATGGATGCCGCATTCCACCAGGGCGCGATCATTGCGGACGAGACCGATCCGCATTCCCTGCACAGGGTCCATGAACTGGCGATCTCGATCAAGGATACGTTTTGAGGTATCATGGATATCGTCTCTGATACGACATCGTACTGTGCACAATTCCTGAATAGCAAGAGTCCCAGTGTTTACAGGAGAATAATCGAAAATTGCAGAGATATCGGCAGGAATGCGCTTAAGAGGGACTATTATGTTCCTCCAACGCTTAAGAAAATGGTGTATCGGCAGTACGACGGTACTGGGATCCTTGCCATCAACAGGACGCAGCAGGAGTTCTGCACACGCGGGAGGCGGATGGATGCGGTCATCGGAAAGGAACGTGTGATGAGTACGCCGGATCTGCACCTTGCAGTCCTCGTTGACAATTCGGATCAGATGACCGCGTGGGCGCGATCAGTGATGCTTGGGCGAAAGATCCCTGAAGAGCGCGCGCCGCTGACGCTTGCAAAGATCGCAACAATCGCTCTTTTTGAGGAGATCCGCGATGCGCAGACCAAATCGCTCATCGCGTTCGGATCCGGTGTCGATACTTATGACGGCATCGATTACAAATGGTTGCTCGCTGAAAATGGGTCAGGATGCTGCAGACTCGATCTTGCGCTTGCAGAGTTGCTCCGCATGAGATGGGATCTCAGAAAAGGCGAGCGGCAACTGATCATTCTCACAAGCATGCCTCCTGATACCGGTACCGGCATCCTGCTCGAGGACATCGGCGTACAGGAGGCGAGTCTGATCTATATGCGGCGGATGACCCGGAACGGCGTGCGGATTCTGTATCTGCCGATCTTCACGCAGATGGAACTGGTCGATACGAAGATCGGGGTATGCAGCAGCAGGAACTTTGCCCAGCGCATCCACAAACTCGGAATCGCGGTCTCGCTCATTGGGCAGAGCGACGCGTTCGTACATGCGATGCGCGTTGGCATCAAGCAGATGCTACAGAGAGAGGTCTGGTGAGTCTTCGTGGTACTGTCTAAAAATCCAGTGATTTCCGCCGATTTACTCGATTCGTGCCATTCGTTTATTCGCGTCATTCGTGACTGTGAGCGCAGTGAGCAGCGCCGAAGGCATAAAATCAGCACCAAGAGAGGGCTGCGCCGATGCTGCGCATTCACGAATGGTGGCGAATGCCACGAATTACACGAATTTATCTTCCACACAATTAGAGTGATTTCACTGAATAATTCGATTGTGCCCTCCATCAATAGGGTTTTTAAGTTCCAAAGCAATAATCAAACCGATGAACAAGGATGATATAAAAAACATCGTCATCGCGGTGGCATCTGTGCTTGTGGTTCTTCTAATAGCAGGCGCATTATTTTTATATGGCGAATCTGACATCGCGCTTCTATTTGGGATTATCGGCGTGCCAGTCATTATCACCATCGCATCAGCGTGGTACATCAAATCAGTGAAGCAGCGGCGGCTTGAGGATCCTGCGTCGCGGGTGAAGGAGCGCGAACTGCGCGGCACCTGCAGGGACATGATCCGACTGCGAAGCCGGATGCAGGACATCGAGGACGCGCACTCGATCACCATCGCGGAGAGTGTGACTGAGTTGGACGCGATCGAACGCGCGATACAGAATAGCGGCGGGAGCATCGATCCGGATAGTGGGTCGGTCGATTGTGACCAGGAGGTGATCAAGGGCGTGACATTGTTTGCGATCAGGAACATTGCGCAGGACCTTGACAGGACAGAGCAGCAATTCATCGACCGGTTGTATGATGCAGCGGTCAAATATGCAGAGGATTCCCGCGCAAAATTGGGTACGCTTAACAACGCGGGATACGATCTTGGATCCTGCATCTCTGAACTCGAATCCATTGCAGACCCGGATAAGGGCATTGACGAGATCGTGGGTTATCTGGATCGTCTGAAGGCGATCACCGAAGATGCGTTACGGGGATGTGTGGATGATGCAAAGAAACTTGCAGCGTACCACACAGGCGAAGTCTCTGCCGATCAGGTGGAAGATGCGCTGCAGGCGCGCGATTACGGCGAGGCTGTAACCAAACTCGAGGAGGACATCACCACGCTCAAGACCGCGACAAAGGAGGAGTTCCAGACATACCGGACGTCACTGATCAATGCTCTTGATACTGCTACTATGTCGGTTGAGGATGAGAAATTTAAGGAGTTTAAGGAAGATGTGCTCGGCACATCGAGTCCTGAGAAACTCGTGCGATTAAATGAAATCGGGGACGCGTTCATGAAACGCTGCCAGACCCTCATCGATCAGATGCATTACGAACTATCGAGTACCGAAGACGGCATAAAGGAGTTCATGCCGCCGGACTATTTCTGGAAGGGGAGCGGACTGGCTGAAAAGGAATATACGATGGATACCGGGAGTGTGGAGGCTGCTGCCGGATCGTTTGCGGCGATGGTAAGCGGACTACGTCCTGCTCTTGAAAGGAATCGCGAATCATACAAAATATTAAACAGTTACCACCGGACGGTCGAACGCCAGATACAGAAGAGACTGGCTGCCAAGGGCGCGGTTTCGGGGGATGATCTGAAGGTCGGGCGCCATGCTGAGTTTCTGCGGCTCTATGACTACTACCATCCGGATGCATCGTGCATCGATGGAACACTCCACCTCGCAGAGGGCGCGAAGATTGTTGAGAATCCACTTACGATTCATGTCACGGACGAGGATGGAAACGGGATCGAAGGTGCAACAATAACCCTGATGCGTGGAATCGGGATCAGCATTACCCTTGAGCATATAACTGGAGATGACGGATATGTTACAATCGAAAATCCTGGCGAGGGAAAGTATCAACTGATCGTGGATGCCGCGCAGTACCGGAAACATGAGGGAACGGCTGCGCTTCCGGCAGATAGCATCGATATCAGGCTCGAACGAAAAGGAATCGAGGACTATCTCTGTCGTGGGAAGGCGAAAGCGATTAAGGATAATCTACACCGTTACGCAACGGATGTTTTAAAAGAACTGGATAGAAGCGGGGTCGTGTCATCCGAGTTCGATATGTACATCAACAAGGATTACCGTGCATGTCTGCTATACATACTTGCAGAGGAGTACCCGAATCTCAGGTTTGTCTCGCATTCGCACACGTCTAAGTATCCTGTACTGTATGACGAAGAGAGGATGGTCTCGAGATTGATCGATACGGCAAAAGCGATGGATAAGGAGTCGTATAACACCTTCGATTTTAATATCCCACTCCCTGCAGAGGAGATCCTCCAGCTGGCAGAGATCGCAAACGAGCGCGGCGTCCATATCACTGTGGGGCAAGATGACACTGCTTGACAGCGCGCAGAGCCGCGAGATCACCCGCGAGATCCGGCAGGCGGCAGAGGCAGAAGGGATCGATGCCGAGCGGCTGCGTCGCCTTGTTGCATCAGGGCGCGTGGTGATTCCGAAGAATATCTCTGGAAACGCATCCCCCATCCCGATCGGGGAATCCGTGCGCACCAAGATAAATGCCAACATAGGGACATCTGCCGATTACCAGAGCGTAAGCGAGGAGATCGAGAAAGCCAGTGTCGCAATCCGGCATGGGGCAGATACCGTGATGGATCTCTCGACCGGAGGTGATCTACATGAGGTGCTCGAAAAGATTCTTGATGCAACTAGCGTCCCTGTCGGCACGGTTCCGATCTACCATGCAGCCTGCGGGCGAAAAATCGATATGACTGCTGACGATCTCTTTAACGCGGTTCGGAAACATGCAGAAAGCGGTGTTGACTTCATGACGATTCATGCAGGCGTAAACAGGGAGATACTCAAACATCTCACAGCAGGCAGCCGGATACTGGATGTGGTGAGCCGCGGAGGCGCGCTCACCGTCGCATGGATGCTTACCAATGAGGCTGAGAACCCGTTCTATTCTGAGTTTAATTACCTGCTCGAGATCGCACGCGAGTACGATGTAACGATCAGTCTCGGCGATGGCATGCGCCCGGGATGCATCGCTGACGCCAACGACGATGCGATGTTTCATGAGGCGATCACGCTTGGCAGACTGGTCAAACAGACAAGAGCAGCAGGTGTCCAGTGCATGGTCGAGGGTCCCGGGCATGTTCCGCTAGATGGTATCGGATACGGTGTGCGCACCATCAAGCATCTCTGCGATGACGCGCCCCTGTACCTGTTAGGTCCGATCGTGACCGATCTTGCACCGGGGTACGACCACATAACAAGCGCGATCGGCGGCGCAATCGCGGGCATGTACGGGGCAGACTTCCTCTGCATGGTAACGCCTGCCGAGCACCTCGCGCTCCCGACAGTCGAGGATGTCAGGGAGGGCACGATCGTCACAAAGATCGCTGCCCACGCAATCGATCTCGCAAAGCCGGGCGTCCGGGAGCGCACGCTTCTGATGGATAAGAAGATGGCAGTCGCACGCAAGAACCTTGACTGGGACGCCCAGTTCGAGTGCGCGATCGATGGAGAGCGCGCAAGATCGATACACGAGACCAGGGTCAGCAGCGGCGACACCTGCTCGATGTGTGGAGAACTCTGCGCGATCAAGGTTGTAAAGGACGCGCTTCTGAAACGGAGTGGGTGATGGCAGGGGTTCTGGTCGGGGTGTCAAGTCTCTCTGATGATGATAGTGCTGGCTTAGGATATGCTAATTTTTCACCATCTCATCACAAATCTTACAAATGTGGCGAATGACACAGATATTCATGCGATTTGTCCATTCGGGTCATTCATAATTTTTATCGAACACCCGCCAAGGTGACGCCCTCCGAATGGGCAAGGTTTAATATGAAATGCGGTGGAGTTAGTATCACCATTATATTCTAATATAACAGGAGGACGATAGATGAAAGGGAAGAACATGATATTGCTCTCGGTTGCGATACTTGCGATAGGGCTATTCGTACTGCCGCAGACGATGGCAATGTTTATTGGACAGCATACGTGGTTCAGCGTGAGAACTGCTGACGCGGAGTATGAGATGTGCGAGAAGTGTCATATTAACGAGTTTGCAGAGTGGAACGCGAACAATGATGGTGGTGGTGCACACTCTCGATATGTTGCAGAGTATGGTGAGGGCTGTTTCTGCCACCAGATCAACGAGACCAGACTTGCAGAATACAAGCTGTTTGAGAACAACTCCAATGTAAGTAAGTTCAACTTCACGATTTGGAGTGAAATGGACACCCTCAACAATAGCAACAATTGGGCCTGGCGACCAACGACTACACCACATGCTGCAGTGATAATCGACTGTGTGGACTGTCACTGGAACGAATCGCAGCAGATCATGAATACGAATTCTGCTCACTACGCGTTCTGGAACCAGACCAAGAATGCAGCAAACACCGACAACAATACCGCGTGCATGGCGTGTCACACACATACACACCTGAACATCACGTGGGTACGGCTCTCAGGTATAAATATCGTGGCTAACCACACCGATGCAACAGCGGCTCCATACGATGCGTGGAATATAAGTGTCACGATTAATGAGACGCTCGACTACAATATCACCACATTCCCGTAGGTGATTGACCCACTCCCGGGTCAATCCTCTTTTCTTTTTTCACTTCACCTATTACCGCTGCCGCCTTGCAAACCTCTTCGATGCTACATATAGCAGCATTGCCCCTGCCGCCATGCACGCGCCGCATCCCGGACTCGAATCAGGATCCGGTGCATCCTGTGGCGTGGACGTGGCACTGGAACCGGACGCATTCGGCGTCGGCGTCATATCGAGTGACGGCGCAGGCTCTGGCAGATCGGGGTCGCGGCACTGGCGCACGTAGAAGAAGACGAGATCCTTCTGCGACCCGACATATATGTGGTCGATGGTCATATTGAATATTTCACCATCTTCCGGATAAACAAGGCAATCTTCTGCTTCAAATATCCCGTAACTGACAGATGTTCCGTTTTGCAGCAATTCGATCCATGCGCTCTCCCCTTTCGCATCCACGCCCTTGATGATAACCGAATACCCCTGATAGAACGCGCGCTGCTCACCGTTTGCAAGCGCATAACCCGCACCATCGATCAGTATCTGCGTCTCGTTGCTGCCGCCGGTGGTGGTGTTCAGGCAATCCGCAGGATAAGCAAGCAGGACCAGTGATAAGAGGAGCAGGATCCGGCTAACCCGTGGCATCCTTCCCACCCTGATTCCCCTCCCAGAAAATCGCAATCAGTTCGTTCATGCAGGCGACTGCAACCGGAGTCCCGCCTCTGGTGCCGGTGCACGTGATCGAGGGGATATCCATGCTGTGCAGCAGATCCTTCGATTCGGAAGCGTTCACAAAGCCGACCGGAGTCCCAACAACGAGTGCAGGACTGATACCGCTTTCTATCAACTCGCAGACCAGAAGCGCGGCTGACGGCGCATTCCCGATCACCACTATCGCACCGTCCAGATCGTGCCCCAGTGCCTTAAATCCTGCTGAAGTCCTGGTGATGCCGTATTCGGCGACAAGTTTCTCGCCAGCAGCGATATCGAGCACGCAGGTTATCGGACAGTCGTGTCCCACCTTCGTGATACCCACAGAGACCATCCTGATATCGGTGTAAATGTCCCTGTTATGTCCGATCGCATCAACTCCTGCGCGGATGGGATCGTTCTTGAACCTGAGCAGACCTGCAAACTCGGGATCGCCGGTTGCGATCACGCAGCGCTGCCGTATCCGGTCCTCGTATCCGGAATCGCCGACGATCCCTCTTGCTATGCTGCGGCTTTTCGATGAGATCTCCCTCGCCTCAGGGGTGCGTGCTCCAAGATCGGACGTTTCAGGCATGTTCACTCATTTTGGAGTTTGAGTCCCATAATATTTCCCTTGATGCCCGGTGCCCATAGTTCCGCTTCCACGGACTCATAAGCGGCAGCGTCGGTGCTCTCGCCCCATCACAGCGATCTCGGTTGCATGGCGCCAAGCACATCCTCGGAATTGTACTTAAGCGCGATCCTGCGGCTTCTGCCGTGCACACCCTCTGTCGCGATCTCTGCATCGATCAGCCGCAGCGTTGCGAGTTTATGGAGCATCGCATGAAACCTTGTGTAGCCAAGCCCTGTCGACTCGTGAAAGGTGGCATACAGATCGCCTGCCGTCTGCTCCTTCACCCCAGCCCTCTTTGCAAGGATCGCAAGGATCGCCTATTCGCCACTGCCAAGCGATGCGATCATGCGTGAGAGATGGAGCATCCGGGATTTCCTGTACGCCAACCGTACATCGTCTTCCGATATGTTCGTGCTCGCCCGCGCTTCTGCATTGAGCGCAGATCGCTTGAGGAGGTCGATACCAACCCGGAGATCGCCAGCTTCCGACGTGTAATCGACGATAACATCGAGAACATCCTCGGAGAGCACGCCTGGGTAGAATCCCAGTTTTGCCCGGTCCGAGAGGATGCTCTTTATCTCATCCCACGCATACCTCGGGAACAGGATCTCTTCTGGCAGGAAGATCGAGCCGACCTTCGGATCGAAGACATAACTCAGACTGTCATCGCTTAAGATTGCGATTATGCCGATCTTCGTACCCGGGTGCGTCTCGTGAGCACGCAATAGCGAATAAAGTACGTTATCTGCCTCTTTTTCGTGGAATAAATAATTTATATCGTCGAGTGCCACGATCAGGATCTTCTCATTCTGGATAAGGTACTTTGCAATCTCATCGAGTATCTTTTTGAATGAAACGCCAGAAGTCGGCGGCGCATGTCCGATCAATTTCTGGAAGATCTGTGAAAATATCGTGTATCTGGTCTGGCTCGCCTGGCAGTTGACATGCGCAGTGATCACACCGGGCGCATGTTCGCCCAGTTCCTCAAACGCCTTCTTAACCGCCGTGGTCTTCCCTGTACCTGGCGGACCCACGCAGAGCATGTTGAGCGGTCGCATCCCATGGAGCGCGGGGCGCACTCCGAAGATGAGCGATCTCTGCTGCGAATCCCGGTGTGCGAAATGCTCAGGGATATGATCGAATTCAAAGAGTTCTCCCCGCCTGAACAGGGTTTGATCCCACAACAGGGTTTTTCCTGTCATGGGATGTTATTTCTGGCGGATGTTAATTATGAGTTTCCTTGGCAATCCCCAAGGTTACGACATCGATTCGTCGCATCACCGCATCTTCTTAAGCAGCGTGCTGATATCCTCATGAAATCCAAGTTCGCCGCCCTCGACAACGGTCTTCTTAATACCCTTGTGCCCTTTGCGCGGCGGATGCAGTCTGAAGACTGGCTTTAGTTTCGGGATGTCTGAGAGCTTTGCATCGCCGCTGCAGACCTTCTTTGCAAAGTCGGATACGGAGCCGAGTTCGTATTCGTCCATATACTCCTGTGTAAGTGTTTCTCCGCCTTCGATCCGACCTCTAAGCGATAAAAGATTTGTAAGTGCTTCTGCATCCACAATTCCCCATGCGACATAGTCCTTCGCCTTCCGGACCATTCCCTTGTAATGTGGGGTCTCCTCTATGACCGCGCAATGGTTGACGCTGTGCAACCGGAGCATCTTTAAGGTGTCCCTTATATCAGGGCGCACATTCACATCTCCGCGAATCCTGACGACTGCGTACATCATCTGCCCCCGGTGCGCATTGTGTTGGTCTGTTTCAGCGCGGTGTACGTCGCCTTTGCAAAGTTAAGCGTAGTCCTGGTCAGACCCCATGTCCGGGTCCAGACATCCTTGATGCCAGCCATCTCGAGAACCTTCTTTGCAGTCGCTCCTGATGCGATTCCAAGTCCTCTGGGTGCAGGTTTCAGTTCGATACCGACACTGCCGGCTCTTCCGACAACCTGGAACGGTACCGAATGCAGACCATCACAGCCGCACTCCCATGATCCGCAGCCGCGTTTGATCCCGGTCAGATGCAGTTTCGCATTGGCGATCGACTTGCGTATCGCAGGTCCCGCCTGCCGGTCCTTGCCCTGTCCGAATCCGATGTACCCGTCCTTGTTCCCGACGATCGATACAGCCCTGAACTTGACTCTTCGCCCTGAGTCTGTCATCCGCTGCACCATATTCATATCCAGCACCTCCTCCTCAAGATCAGGAAGTAGCACCTCGATGATCTCAACCTCCCGGAGTGGAAACCCCGAGTTTAAGACCGCGTCAATGTCGGTGAGCTTGCCCTCGCGGACAAGGACGCCTAATTTAATCTGCGGTATCCATTCTCCATCCATTTATGCACCTCCGAACTCAGATGTGATCTGTGCCTTCGTCGTCTCAAAGATCGACGGCAGGTCAACGTCCCTGTACGCTGCCACCAATTCGCCGCGAATCCGCTCATCGGACGGAAATATTACCGGATCGTGTGGGATATCCATGCCGGCATCGACCGCACCACGGAGCGCGGCATACACCCGCGATCCGGGAGTGGATGCATGAAGACCCATATCGAGCACGCCTTCCGTAAATCCTTTGCTGATGGTGCGATACCCGAACAATAGTCCGGCAAGGTATGCTGCAGTGGTATTTCCTGTCGATCCTGAATATCCGTACTTCCCAAGTTCAATCGATGTAACAGATGAGAGGATCATATCGCCCTCTCTTTCAGGGATTGCGAGTTGTAGTCTGATGTGCCGCGCGCTTTTGCGCACCACCATACGTGGCTTCTTTGATAACAGCAGCCTAAGGCGCCTGTGATAATTTGTTCTGCCTTCTCTGCGCCGTCTGAATGGTACCCGGTATCTCGGTCCGGTCGCCATCTACTGGTCCTCCAATTTCATCATCATATCTTGCCCTCTGTAGTCTGTGATTGCATAAAGGTTTCGTCATCGTTATATGCAATCGTTATATGCGATGAGTGTAGATATGACATTGGAGTGGTCGTAATGAAACCGGATGGACTGATACTAATCACTATGGTGCTGGTAGTAGTACTGGCAGGTACAGCAGGCGCGCATGTATATACTCCTGATCAGGAGAATAACTGGAAAGTGAACAATGTCGAAGAGACGGAGATGGTATGGGGGAATTCGATAGAGGTGGATGCTATAGGACTGAATACCACATACACGATCGAGTTGAATGATTTCAATGTTCAAGTAAGTGAAATCGATCTTGATGAGATCGAGCGTATAAAAGGCGAGGAGTATGAGTGCGGGGATTGCAGTAAGAGTCAGTATGTCGATCAGATCAAGTATTCCGGAAAAACAGCCAACCTCCGAATTTATGATGGTTTCGAACTCGTCGGAAGCTTCCCGTTCAGGGCAGATGGATCCGCTCTTAAGAGTGGCAGCACCTTTGACATAAAGGAGAGTTCGTGGAGCACAAGTGGCACGATCTGGAACTACAACAACGATTTCTTCGTTGCCGTGAGCAAGATCACATGCGAGTTTGCAAAGGAGGACTGCTTCTGCACCGATCCGAAGAGTGAGAAAGCAACCATCAGGTACCTCGTCAGGAAACCGGCAGAGTTTGAGGTGGATGTAAAGACGATTCTTCCGGGCGGTGATGATGAGGATGAGATGTCCGAATTCAGATCGAACTCGGTCTTTAAGGCAGAGATCAAACTGAAGAATAGCGAGATGCGCGCGTACCACGTGAATGCATGGTTCTCTGTGAAGCCGATGGAGATGATCAATGGGGAATATCCGCCGGATTGCGAGATGGTGAAGGCATATCGCGGCACAGGTGATGCCATGACCGATCGAACCACAAAACTTCCGATAAATATATGCAGCGATGAAGGGAAGGACTGGTTCGAGGGGGCTTCTGATATGGTGATGGATGAGAAGGTGGGCAAGGATGAAATCACGTACACGGTCTATTTCAAGACCCCATCGATACCGGAACGGACGAAATATGCGATATGGGTGAATCTCACTTATGAAGATTTGAAGAAGAAGAAATACCAGTTCACAGACAACTCAACAACCATCGAGATCCTTCCGGTACTCGAGGTGAAGAAGGCGATCGGGACGGATGATTATGCGATCGTCTCAGAGGAGACGGCAGAGGCGTACACCGCAGAGGTCACTTATGTGATACACGAGAATTACGAGCCGTATATCTTCCTAACGGTCATAAACTGGGGCGATTACGAGATTCCATCGATAAGACTCTCAGATGTCCCGAGTGTTGCGTGGCACACACCAGCAACCACTGATTTCAATAAATGGAAGTCTGCGCTTCCTGTAGATATGCTCAGAATGCCTGAGATGGGACCGGACCAATGGGACTGGGACTTTTCGTTGGAACCTGGTAAGATAATGACGTGCGCATACCCTGTGAGTCTCATGAAGCCCGGAACCTACAAACTCGGGAGCGCGACCGTTAACTGGACAGAGAACGGATATAATTACAGCGTGGTTTCATACTCGCAGCAGGTCAAAGTGCATGGTCCGTATATCGTAGTGACAAAGACGGTAGATCCAGTCAATATAACTCAAAATGAGACTGCAAAGATCGTTGTGCGCGTGAAAAATGACGGAGACAGACCCGCATCCGTGAAGATTACCGATCAGATTCCGATGGAGTCTGAACTGGTCGGAGCGATACCGGTGCGCGGTATCATCATCGATGAAGACAGTGGTACATTCTCTGTGACGAGGGTACTCGAATCCGGCGCAGAGGAACTGTTCGAATACGAGATCGATCCGAACCGGACTGTGATGCTTCCTCCTGCGGTGGTCGAGTTCGTTGATCTCACGCAATACGCGGCGATAAGCGTCTCTGAGATGCCGATATTGATTGTGAATGGAACCGAGCCAACCGGCGCCGCCGCTGAAAAGCTCAAGGCCGAAGCAGAAAAGGCGGCTGCAGCTGCAGCGGTAGCATCCGCTGATACTAGTACTGGCGGATCTGGCATGACTGTTGAGACCGCGAAGACTCCTGTGCGCAGGGAGCCCGGGTTTGCTGGCATTCTTGCGATCCTTGCGTATCTGGCGGCTGTGCTGATCAGCAGGCGCAGAAGGAAGGATTAAGTCTGGAAACCAGAACATGCTCGGTATCGTACAGGGTTTCTTGATGTGTGATCTTGCACAATAGGATATCATGTCCCAGAACAAACTCGGCGGAGCGCAC
>JAUVWP010000114.1 GCA_030604085.1 Methanosarcinales archaeon
AGCTCTTGAAACTCGATAGTCACATCGATCTCATGATCCCGAGGGGCTCGAATGCGCTTGTGAGATACATCCAGGAGAACACGAAGATCCCGGTGCTCGGGCATTCGGACGGGATCTGCCATGTTTACGTGGATAAGGACGCCGATCTCGATATGGCAGTAGATATTGCGTTTGATTCGAAGTGCCAGTATGCAGCGGTCTGCAATGCGATGGAAACCCTTCTTGTCCATACAGATGTTGCCGACAAGTTCCTATCCCAGGTTGCGGCACGATATGATGCGGAGGGCGTCGAGTTGAGGGGCGATGAGCGAGTGAGGGCGGTGATCGGGTGCGATCCGGCATCTGATGTGGACTGGATAACCGAGTACAACGACCTTATCCTATCGATTCGAATCGTTGACTCGGCAGGGAGCGCGATCGATCATATAAACCGGTATGGCAGCCATCACACCGATGCGATCGTAACGTCCGATGAAAAGACTGCTGAGCGCTTCATGAGCGAGGTGGACTCGTCATCGGTGATGTGGAACTGCTCAACAAGGTTTGCGGACGGATTTCGGTACGGGCTTGGTTCTGAAGTGGGAATCTCGACTGGCAAGATTCACTCTCGTGGTCCTGTCGGACTTGAGGGGCTTACGATCTACAAGTACAAATTGATCGGAACCGGGCAGGTCGTTGCCGATTACGCCGATGGCAGAAAGCGGTTCACGCATCGGCAAGTGGTGTGAGGTAGAAAATGAGGTCGCTTCGAACAGATAGGGTCGTTGTCAAGGTTGGGACGAACACGCTCGCCAGTGCCGGCAGCGGTCTCAACTACGTGCTGATCGAGAGCATCGCAGAGCAGATATCCGAACTCAAGGGGCAGGGGCATGAGTTCATAGTCGTCACATCCGGTGCGATCGGGCTCGGGTGCAATGAACTTTCGCTTCCGGAGAGACCGTCCGAGATTGTTCTGCGGCAGGTTTGCACTGCGATCGGGCAGAGCAAGGTTATGGAGGTGTATCATCGGGCTTTCGAGCACTACGGTGAGATCGTTGCCCAGATCCTCCTCACCTATGGCGATTTTAAAGATGAGTCAAAGCACAGAAACCTTAGAAACGGGATACGCGAACTCCTGCGGTTGGGCGTCACGCCGATCATCAATGAGAACGATGTCGTTGCGACAGACGAGATCGCGGGGGCGTTTGGCGATAACGATAACCTCTCCGCGATGGTCTCGGTTGACGTAGGCGCAGGTCTCCTGATCCTACTGACCGATGTCGATGGCTTGTACGATGGCGATCCGAGAGATAACGATGGTGCAAGGTTGATCGGGACGGTTACCGAGATAACACCGGAGATCGAGGCAATGGCAGGCAGAACCGGATCCGGACTCGCTGTTGGCGGGATGAAGACTAAGATCGATGCTGCGAGGGTCTGCATGGACGCTGGTTGTGATCTCGTGATCGCAAATGGGCGGGAGGATGATGTGATCAGGAGGATTGTTGAGGGCGAGGAACTGGGGACGCTCTTTCGTGGGAGGCGCGATTAGCTATGATAACAGTTGATGATGCGACAGAGATTCTGAATCGCTTCTCTCTTGACCGGATAGCCTCTGTTAAACTAAAAGATTCGTTCGGACGTGTTCTGGCAGAAGATATCGTTTCAGGGATCGATGTCCCGTCCTTTGACCGGTCGGATATGGATGGATACGCGATCAGGGACCAGGATCTCGATGGCAGGAGGTTTAAGCTGGTCGGAGAGATGCACGCGGGAGGCGACCTGGAGGTTGCCATCGGAGATGGCGAGTGCTCATGGGTTGCAACCGGTGCAAATATCCCGGACGGGGCAAATCTCGTTGTTCCGGTCGAGAATACGGAAAAAATAGGCGATGACGTGATAGTTTACGAACCCGGAAAGGAATCGCACATTTCAGAGAGAGGGTGCGATATGAAGCGAGGAGAGATCGTTTTGAGGAGGGGTTGCATCGTAAATGACCGGAATATCGGAATCCTTGCAGCGCTGGGAATCCGGGACGTTCCGGTGTATGATGCGCCCAATGTTGCGATCATCTCCACAGGCGATGAACTCTCCCGGATCAACGATGTGAACTCGATGACGCTCTCAGCAATCGTTGCACAATCCGGCGGCTCACCGGTTTTCATGGGAACCGCAACCGACGAGATTTCTCACGTAAAACAGAAAATAAAGGAGGCAACGGAGTGCGATGTCATTATAACGTCCGGAGGCATCTCATCCGGAAAGAAAGACCTCATGCCAATCGTCGTCTCAGAACTTGGGGAAGTGCTCTTTCACAGAGTCAAAATGCGTCCGGGCATGCCGATGCTCGCGGGCATAATAGATAGGAAACCGATTTTCTGCATGCCCGGGAATGTGACGTCCTGTCTGGTCTGCGGACACGTATTTCTGCCTCCGATGCTCAGGCGGATGGCGCATCTGCCGTTTGTCGGGAATGTGAGGCGTGCGAGATTGTCCGAGGCAGTGGTCTCGGAGTATGGGATGCGCCGCTATCTTCCGGTTAAACTGGTGGACGGGGTTGCATATCCAACGTTTAAGGGGTCTGGTCTGATCACGTCGATCGGGTATGCGGATGGAATTGTTGCGATCGGAGAAGCGGAGACGCTCAGAGAAGGAGAAGTCGATGTTTGGGTGCTTTGAGGAATTGTGAGGATTCGTGGCATTCGCCCAAACACGTGATTTCGTGACTGTGAGCATGCGAGCGAAGCCGTTGGCACGAATCGAGTAAATCGGCGGAAAACATTCGGATTTTCAGACAGTGTCACGAAATCTATACTATACGTACCGGCTATGTAGGATATATAAAATCTACATATTTCTTGGGATAAACTATATATACGGCGGTTGCACACATTACCGCGGTGATACACCAAATGGAAAAACCACACACATCGCGAAGATTTTTGCCACGTACGATCGTGGCAACGTTCCTGATCGCAGCAATCACGGCATCGCTGCTTGGATCAGGTTGTATCGACAACAAAGACGCAGGCACACAGGAACACGCAATGAAACTGCAAGTCGCAGGATCGACAACGGTTCTTCCGATAGCAGAGGAGTGCGCACGCGTATTCATGAAGAATAATCCGGGCAGTCGGATATATGTATCCGGAGGCGGCTCCTCGCACGGTGTAAAGGCGGTTGCTGACGGCACTGTGAACATCGGAGACGCATCCCGCGACATGAAGGACTCTGAGAGGGCGAGCTACCCGGATCTTGTGACGCACGCTATCGCAAAGGACGGTGTTGCAATCGTAGTCCATCCGGAAAGTCAGATCAGTGGTCTGACGATGCAAGAGCTCCAGAGTATCTACACAGGTAAGATCACGAACTGGAAGGATCTCGGCGGCGAGGACGCAGAGATCATGGTGGTCTCCAGAGAGGAGGGTTCAGGGACGAGGGATTGCTTCGAGCAGGCGGTTCTTGCGCCCACCAAAGAGGAGATCACTGACCATGCGATCATCCAGGACTCGAATGGCAAGACGCGGACGACCGTTGCCGAAAATAAACATGCCATCGGATTTCTGTCTCTCGGATATGTCGATTCCGATATCAAAGCGGTTAGACTCGACGAAACCGCCCCCACAATCGGGAATATCCGAAGCGGTGATTATGCGATCTCAAGAACGCTATGGATGATCACAAAAGGCGAACCGGACGCTGATGAGCAGGCGTTCCTCGACTTTGTGCTCTCAGGAGATGGGCAGAGGATTGTTTCTGAGGTGCACTTCATACCAGTCTCGGGGTGACGGGATTGGTACGGATCGTGCATCTTTCGGATATCCACGTATCAGACGCCCACTTTCTTGCTGATGTTGCAGGAAGGGTGGTAGACAGCATAAACGAGATCGCTCCGGATATCGTGGTTGTCACAGGGGATCTTACCCAGAACGGCGCCCATCCTGAGTTTGAAGGTGCAAAAGAGGTGATAGGGTGGATCAATTGTAAAAATAAGGTGATCGTCCCCGGAAACCACGATTCGAGAAACGTCGGGTACCTGTTCTTCGAAGATTTCTTCGGGGCACGCACCTCATGCCATTCCCATGACGGCGTCACGGTCGTCGGAGTGGATTCGTCCCAGCCCGACATCGATGACGGGCATGTCGGCAGGGACCTGTATGACTGGATTGCGAAGAGTTTTGAGACGGACGATTTCAAGGTCTTCGCGCTCCACCACCACCTGATCCCGGTTCCGATGACCGGGCGTGAGGCGCAGATTCCGGTGGATTCAGGCGATGTGCTTGAACTGCTTGACAGTTGCGGTGTTAATCTCGTGCTCTGCGGACACAGGCATGTGCCCTGGGTCTGGCGGCTGAATGAGATGTTTGTTGCAAATGCAGGGACTGCATGTTCAAACAAGATCAAGGCGAGGACGACGCAGTGCTACAACTTAATCGAGGTCGATGATGGGGATCTGCGGATTTACAGGGTGCTTCCGAGCGGTGAGCAGGAACTGGTCGCTTGATTCCGGAATAGATGAACGAGGATATCAAAATCTAAAGCCGTGACTTAAACCTCTGATACGGTGATGCTCAGGCGTTAAAGAGCGTCTCGATGGATATACCAGAGAACAAAGTCACCGCCGTGATCAGTCCGTCCGGATGCGGCAAATCGACATTCATCAGATGCATCAACCGGATGAACGATCTGATAAAGGACTGCCGGGTCACTGGCGAACTGCTCTTCGGTGGCGAGAACATCTACGACCATGATGTGGATGTGGTAGCGATACGAAAGAGCATCGGGATGGTCTTCCAGAAGCCAAACCCTTTTCCGATGTCGATCTATGACAATATCGCTTATGGTCCCCGCGTTCATGGCATACGCGGTAAACATAAACTGGACGAAGTCGTTGAGACGAGTCTTGTGGCTGCTGCGCTCTGGGACGAGGTGAGCGACAAACTCGACATATCCGCACTCGATCTGAGTGGCGGGCAGCAGCAGCGGCTCTGCATCGCACGAACGCTTGCAGTAAAGCCTGACGTGATACTCTTTGATGAGCCGTGCAGCGCACTTGATCCGATATCGACTGCCAAGATCGAGGACTTGATCGGCGAGTTAAAACGCGACTACACGATCGTCATCGTGACACACAACATGCAGCAGGCTGCGAGAGTATCAGATTACACGGCGTTCTTCCTGCTTGGCGAGATGATCGAGCTTGGAAAGACGAAGCAGATCTTTGAAAATCCGGAGAAGAAGAGTACAGAGGATTATATCACAGGCAGATTTGGATAGGGGGATAAAATGGATACCAGAAAGGTGCAGGTGACTGGAAAGTCAACATACATCGTCACACTACCAAAGAAATGGGCTGTCGATTCGGGATTGGTTGCCGGGTCATTGGTCAAGGTCTCCTATCAGAATGATGGGTCGATTGCGATCGTACCGCCGGTATACGAACCCGACCGGCCCGCGAAGCGATTGGAACTTGAGGATAAGAGTATGTACGCGATCATGCGGGACATTATAGGTGCGTATGTG
>JAUVWP010000138.1 GCA_030604085.1 Methanosarcinales archaeon
CGCATGATCCCATATCTCCCTGAAACCTGCCTCCCTGATGTCTCCCGCAAGAACCGGCAGGTACCCACAGGGATAAACCCCGCCGGTCCGCGAGATGAAACAGAACCCTGTACCTGCGAGACATTTCTTCGTCATCGCCTCAAAACCATGCGTCTCCACGCTGACCGTGACCCCTTCCTCCTTTGCACGCTGGCGCATGATCCTGAAATAGTGTGGCGCACACGTCGCCTTCAACTGGATCCCGGCTGTGTTCCGCTGGTCATAGAACCAGTTCAAGATCCGTTCGTATTCGTCAGGAGGTATCTCGTCCTCCTCCCTGCCGCGCCCTGTCGGGACGAGCAGGAAGATGTGCAGCGCGTCTGCGCCGAGACCGATGCTGAGATCGAGGATCTTTGGGATCTGGTCGATGTTTTTTCTTGATATCGTGGTGTTTATCTGCAGACTGATGCCAGCCGCAAGAATCTCTGATATCCCACGTATCGCGCCATCAAACGCGCCCGGCATCCCTCGAAACGCATCGTGGGTCTCCGCGTCCGCACCATCGATGCTCACGCTGATCCTTGCGATCCCGGCATCCTTGAGCCGGTGCGCAACATCCGCGGTCATGGCTGTGCCATTGGTTGCAAGCACCACCCGAAGCCCTTTATCGGTGCCGTACTGCGCAATCTCGTAGACATCATCGCGCATAAGCGGCTCTCCACCGCTTAAGATGAGTATTGGCTTTGCAAAATCCACGATCTCATCGATCAGGTGAAACGCCTCATCCGTGGATAACTCATCAGGGTCTGGCTTCTCGGTGGATGAGCCGCGGCAGTGCTCGCAAGCGAGATTGCACGCACCAGTGATCTCCCATGCGATCAATCGCGGCTTTATCCCTTCCGGCGCATTCATCCTGGTCGTCTCTGCTGTCATCATTGTTTGATCATCCCGAGCACATCGCAGATCTTGTCGATCGTACCCCTAACGGTCTGCATCCCGACCTCATCGGATTCTGCCGGCGCCTGTACGATCCCCCCGAAATGGTTGTTGTCGCCGACCACTATCATCCCTTGTATGTGCATCCAGTCGTGAATCGCCTGCACAATCTTCTCCTGTCCGCCATTGCGAGAGCCGCCAACAGCGATCGCACCCCCGACCTTGCTTGACAGCAGGAACCCCTGCCTCCGGAGCACGCGAGTTCTGTCAAAGAGCGCTTTTAACTGGGCGGTCATGCATCCGAAGTAGACTGGCGAAGCGACAATGATCCCGTCGGCGCGTTCGAGCAGCGGGTATATATCTGTCATGTCATCCTCGATCGTACACTCCTTCTTATTCTTGCAACCGTCACATGCCGTGCACGGGGAAACGGCACGCTCCGAGAGAAAGATCCTGTCTACTTCGAAACCCCGGTCCTCTGCTACGGCAAGCGCCATCTCGATCATCTTTTCGTTGTTTCCATCCCTTGTCGGGCTTCCTGATATTCCGATAATGTTCATGGTATCACCTGCATGTATTCAGGTGGTGTAACTTAATAGATTTGCGATTTCAAGGGGGCTGCCAACCCTTGAGTGGATCTTTCTCGTGGTATATACTCTACACGATCGGGGTTGCAGCGCTCATCGGGCTGCTTGCATTCATAGGCGCGGGAGCGATTGTGAGGGGGCGACGATCTGACTGACTCTTCTTCTCTTTTAAACGCGATGGAGGCGCATAAAACAAGCACATGTTATATCGCTCGCTCGGGCATGTTGCACGGTTGTCGGTACAGGAACGATTATGAGGAATGGGTAACACCAATCTTTTCCATGAAGGCGAAGATCACAAAAGACGATTTGATCGATTACATCAATTCGAATAAGGAGGTTATAAGATTTGTCGCTTTATTTGTCTCCTTCTGTACAGTCTTTTATCTCTTTTATTACCATTTCATGGACCATTTTGCTTTTCTTGAGAATATCACCGCATCCATTCTTGGATTCTTGCTGCACATCTTCGGTGTGGACGTCACCGTAACCGGAAACATCGTGACTATGGATCGCTTATCGCTCAGAATCATCGATGAGTGCACTGCCATGTTCGGATCAATCGTATATCTTTCATGCGTACTGGCATACCCGACCGATCCGAAAAAGAAGATCATCGGTATTGTTCTCGGCATTCCATGCCTGTATGCGATCAACATGGTGCGACTCGTCGTCCTTGCTTTTGTAGGACTCTCGAACCCAGGGATATTTGAGTTTGTGCATACTTACTTATGGCAAACTATCTTTATCGTATTTGTAATTGTTATCTGGCTTATCTGGGTGGACCGGGTGGTGAAATGAAGGATAAGATCAATTTTCTCGTTAAGTTTTTAATTTTAACCTTTGTACTCTTTATTATTTGGATTCCAGTTGGTGAAGTGTATCTTCTGCTGCTGGCATGGGCATCAAAGTGCGTGCTCTGGGTGATGGGGTATCATGTGACACTAATCACAGAAGGGTCTCCGGTATTCATTTATCGCGGTACTGCGGTTGGTATGGAGGACGCACATCTGGCGAATTTTAATATCATTCCGCTGGTTGCTTTAATTCTTGCAACACCAAGAATCGAGACGGTGAGAAGGGTGAAGATGCTTGCGATTGGCATGTTCCTGCTTTTTGCCATGCACATCATCGATTTTGTTTCTCACTTCCCGATGTACTTCAGTGGTTCCGGAATCGCGGAGATTGTTGTAATCTTCATGGCGGTTGGCGAGGTGGCGGTTCCGTTCGTGCTGTGGTTTGTGCTGGCGCACAAGGCGATACTTGGAAACGGGCAGTAGTTATGATGCATCTTGGCGCACCACTACTTAAACTGTTGAAACGTGATGGTCATAATCCTGTTTCAACAGTTTGTGAATAAGGAGAATGAGTTGCGATTACGGGAGGGGCCATACAAACAGAATGAATCCTCGCTCATCATCATCTTTGGGGGGGGAGGGTCGGAAATACCGAGCGTCGTCATCGGTAGCTTCCTCGCGTATGTGAAAAACGCAGGAGTTTCTCTTTCGTCTTTGCGACCTTGTGTTATATCAGAGGAACGCAAAGACGCGAGATGTAAGGACGAGAAAGAATGAAAAGCCCCTTCTTTCGGCATCTTTTAAAAACCACAGAATCAGGAAAGTTTTATGTATACCTATATCATTGTGGTTCTACGCGGGATTTGGAGTCTCGTTGTAAGCTATCTGGAGTATCCAATAATCATGAAGGGATGAGAAAACATGATATCTGGAACAAACAACACGTCAGGCGATATACAGCAAAATCGAACGATTGCAAATACCGCACCCGGTAGACTTCTTTCGCGCGTATGCAGTTCACTGTGGTGCTGCAGTGCGCGGCTGCGATCACACCAACAATTTAGGCGGCAGCGAACGCTGCACACGAGGAGGATTAAAATGATCTCGAGAACCAAACCGAATCAGATTTTCAGAATATGGGCGGCAGCCCTAATCGTGGCCTTGCTGGCAGGACTGCCAGCAGGTGCGGATACATGGACACAGACCACCGACGCCGACTTCAAGAACGGCGAGACGTTCATGGTGGAGATAGGTGGCGACGCGCTGAAATTAGCCCGTAGTTTGAACAACCAGTGGCATGGCCTCGGCGCGGCAGGGGATGATTACTTTGGCTATTCTGTGGC
>JAUVWP010000010.1 GCA_030604085.1 Methanosarcinales archaeon
ACTGTGGGACAGGAAGTACTGCCATGTATAGGTCCTTCCAACGATCGTCTCTCCCCGGAACCGGAGCGTGAACGTGAGCGGAACCGTTTTTCCTTTCTGTATGATCGAGGCTGGCAGATTGACAGCCATCCAGTCATCCTTCCCATCCGCGACCGTAGTCGTCTCGCGCTGGATCTTGACAGCGGTGACATCCTTGTATCCGAGCGTCTCACTGAGCGATATCTCCAGAGGTATGGATTTCAGCACATCGACTCGCCCGAAGTTGGGATCATAAGAAGACATCTCGAACTTGACCGCGTGTTTGACCGTCACCTTAACCGTGATCGTCTGCGATCCCGCTTTCCCTGCATCGATGCGCAGTTTGCCCTCGTGCGTGCCCTCCGGCGCGGTCACCGGTATGGTGATCGTTAAGTTGGCAGCGCCTGCACTCTGCCCATCGATCTTGGTGGGATAGTTCACCTTAAACGCCATTCCCGCCCCCGGAGTGCCGTACGCAGCAACGCTTTTCACAGTCATCGCCATGTTGCCATCGTTTATGATCTCAAACTTCTTCATGACCTTAAAACCGGTCTTCTCCATCTCTTTTCGCGGTTTGTCGAAGATTACAGGATCTGTTATGTTGATGTTCTGAAGCGGTGCAAGATGCGCAGGAGCCTGACGGTCGACATTGATGGTGATGGTCGCGGTTTTAAGAGTGTTAAGATAGTCAAAGGAGGCGGTTGCATTATACACATCCCTGCTAACAATTTTTGTGATCTGTACCTTGATCTGGACAGTCTTCGACTCGTTCTTATGGATGGTTATGGGATACGTATCCAGTATGCTCAGGGTGATGCCTTCGCTTGGTGACGAGAGTATCGGTGCCTGCACCTTTATAGACGCATCGTCTCCTGTATTTTCCAGAGTAAGCGTCACGGTCGCGCTTCCCTCCAGATCTTTGATCTTGCAGGAACCGTCTGATATAGTCAGACCTGCCTGTGCAGTCCCCATGAGCATGAAAAATACCAGGAATAACAGTACAACCTTCCTCATTGGATCACTTCGTCCCCGAGCAGCGTATCATCGACAGCATGAGTCCATCTGAACATCAGACTGAGCACACAGACCAGCACCACGATAAAGAATACCACAAAGGCAGAAGCGTATTTCAGGAAGAGGTCGACGAGTTCTGCATGGATCTGATCGATCTCGAGGAGTTGCTCATCGATCTGCACGGCTCTTTCGTCGCCATGCTTCAGATACAACTCATAAACCGTTGTCAGTTCCCTTTTTGCAGTTCGTGCTGAGAGGATTCCGGTTGCAACGGCTACCGGATTACTGGTGTGGTTGAATCCGTACGACGCCTCCTCAAATTTCGCCTCACCGATGTGCGACGACGTATTCACGATCTCCATATCAAACTGGTACTCGGATTTCAGTTTCTTGACCTTCAGGTCGATATAGGTCGTCTTTGTGATATCCTCTGCCTCCCTGTATGCGGTGAGCGCGTGGCTCAAATAATCGATCTCCATGCGCGTATCGATCTCGGCCTCAGCCAGCGCCTCAAAATACTCCCCCTGATCAGCAAAGAAATGCGACAGCGCAGTCTTCGGATAGCTCGTGATGAAATTATCTTTTGCCTGTGCATACCCTTCGAGTGAGTTTATATCGGATTTTAACCGGGTGGCATCGGTAAGCGCAGTCTTATGCGACTGGGGATCGCCCTTCGATGCAAGATCATTGATGCTACCGAATTTCTTGAGAATGCCGTTGTTGCCTGCCGCGATATTCACCCACTCCCTGGTATTTCCAGTGATCTGGTCCGAAGGCAGGGTCTGGAGTGTGATCAGGATCTGCCTGTGCATGAGACCTAATTCCTGATACCGCGCAAGAACAGGCAGTTTGATCTCGCTTACCTGCTCCACGAGTTCCCGCTTTATAGCGTCATCTCCGAGAGCCGGCATCGCAAGTGCTGAGAGGATCAGGATTGCCGTAACCAGATGGATCACTCGAACCATAATACATTAACCACGAAAAATCATATATGCATTGCGGTTGATCTGTTGTGTATGGCAGTTCTACTGATCGGTGCAGGAAATGCTGGAAGTGCACTGCTGGATGATGTATGTGAGCGTGGGGCAGGAAAGAACCCGAGGATTGCGATCAATCCGAAGGTTCCGTTCAAACACATCAAGAATAAAGAGCAGTACCTTCTGACCGACAAGGGATTTTTTGGGTCGGGCGACGAGGTTGTCGGGAGAAGCGATTTCAAAGACACTGCCGCATCCGCATCTGCAATGGATTCGTATGACGCTGTACTGCTCGAAATACTGAACAACAAGATCGAAGGCGTTGACGCTGCAATCATCTTTCTCGGTCTCGGCGGAGTCGCAGGGAGCGGGATCGCCCCAACAATTGCGCGCACATTAAGCGACCTCGACGTGCCTGCAATGGTCTTTGGCGTGCTGCCGTCCCCGGCTGGCGCGGAGACGCGTGCTAGGTACGCAAACGCCTGTTACGCAATCGAAGGTCTCAAGAAATACACCGATGCGTTCCTCCTGATGGACAACCAGCGCATCGCGTATATCGATAACATCGAGAGCATGTACCCGCGATACAACCAGTACGCGGCTGTCGTCATCTCAGACATCCTTTCAGGGTCCGATCCGAAGACCTCCACGGCAACAAGCATCAGGATCAGGGACATGATATCGAATATATCCCTCTCAGGCGGCGGTTTCACAGTCTTTAGGCGTGCAAGCATCCTATCAAAGGACTTGCTCCACTATTTCATCCCGGTGGGCGGACATAAGCCAGTCGATGTGCCGACGATGATCGGTGTCGCTATCGAGAAGATGTCCATGAACGCGGATACGAAGATCGCCCGAAAGAGTACGGTACTCTTCAGGGTGCCATCGCGGTACATGAAAGATGCTAACGCGATCGATACCAGATCGATAGAGCGATTTCAGGAGGAAAACTCGGCAGAGGGGCATTATCTCGGAATTTCACTCACGAAGAGGAGTCTTGTCACACTGACGATGCTGTTTACGTACAGGTACAGCGATCTCTCAAGACTGTGCGAGATCAGGGATGATTCCCAGTAGGTTGTGGATTTCTTCTTTTGGGAGCCTTGCGGTTCTGTATGGGCTGTAGCTGCGAGACTTGAATCGGTGGCACTTCAGAATGCTGCCGATGTCAATACCAACTTCAAGTTGGCAGCCATATCCATCAAAAGATTTAAGTACTACGACAACTTTTTGTTGTACGTGAACAGAATTATTCTGTTCAATAACTAACAGGAGGATCAAAAATGAATATGAAGAAACTCGTTGTGATATGCATCACATGCTTGTGTATAGCTGCCATGCCAGCGATTGCGCAGGAGAACAACACAACCACGAATGGAAACGAAACGAATGTCACGACAACACCAACACCAACACCCACGACCGAACCAACGGTGGTGCCGACCGAAGCGAAGTTCAGGGTCGGTCCTACAGTGACACTGCGCCCGGTGAATGACGTGATCGATAAGTCACAAGACGGACTGGTTGAACTCTACATGAACAACCCATCCTTAAACGACGTAACCCTGACCGCTGATGTGCAGATTGCCGTGCCATCAGGGATTCACGTCTACGGAGAAGGATTTGGATATGGTGCTGCAGCCGGAACAGTCGCGGGAACGTTCACGGTACCGCCGGGGATTGTTCGGACGATCCACATCAACATCAAGGCTGATAAGGTCGGTGACTTCACTGTACATTTCACTGGATTGTACTGGCCAGATGGCGATAAGGATGCTTTCCAGCAGATATCACTGACACACCCGTTAACAGTGAAAGAACCGTCGCCGAATCCAATGGACCCGAAACCAACCGGCAGATCTGGTGAAACCGGTGAAACCAGCACGGATGAGACAAACGGACTACCGTTACCATCGGGCTTGCTCTCGGTGATCGCAATCGTAGTTGCGTTCGGTGCGCTGATGATCCGAAAGAATTGAGGTGAATCAAGCATCGAAGAAAGCAATAGGAGCGAATATGAATATGAAGAAACTCGCTATCGTATGCATCCTTCTCCTGTGCCTGTCTGCCATACCAGCGATAGCGCAGGAGAACGATACAGCCGCAAATGTTACGAATGCAACGGCAACGGCAACACCCACCATTGAACCGACCGCCACCGAGACTGCGACGCCCGTACCGACCGAAGCAAAGTTCAGAGTCGGTCCTACGGTGACCCTGCGCCCGGTAAACGATGTGATCAACAAGTCTCAGGACGGGCTCGTCGAACTGTACATGAACAACCCCTCCTTAAATGATGTAACCCTGACCGCGGATGTGCAGATCAGCGTGCCATCCGGGATTCACGTCTATGGAGCCGGTTTTGCATCAGGTGGTGCAGCAGGCACCGTTGCAGGAACGTTTACGGTACCGCCAGGAACTATTCGGACGATCCAAATCAACATCAAGAGCGAGAATACCGGTACCTTCACAGTCCACTTCACAGGACTGTACTGGCCCGGTGACGATAAGGATGCTTTCCAGCAGATCTCATTGACCCACCCGTTAACAGTGAAAGAACCGTCGCCAAAGCCACTGGACCCGAAACCAACTGAAGTGGGAAATAAGGAACTCCCATACACCTACATCATCGTCGGGTGTCTGGCAGTGATTGCGATTGCAATCATTGCGATGATGCTTAGGAAACCCCCGAAGACCGAGGTCGTGATTGAAGAGGAGTAAAGCGGCGGATGAAAAGAATCAAAGTAGGCATCGGCGGAAACGGGACAGTCCGGATCAAACTGAAGAAGACGAGGAAGGATGAGCGTGTAGGCACGGCAGAGATGAGGGGATCTCATGCTATGCACCCCGCGTCCCCAGCAACTGCCACGGCTGCCGGGAGCAGGGGGCTTACACTCTCCCACCCCATCCTCAGCCAGATGGAGATCCGGGTGGAGTCTGTCTTTCGACCAAAAGAGCCTGATGTGGAGGTGGTTTACGCGCTCACCGGATATGGCGGAAGTGTCGACCATCTCCACAAGTTCTCTTCTAACGAGATCGTAGCCCATGCCACGCCGGAGATGGTCTCTTATATTGCCGAAAAGATGGTCGAGCACATCCGGGCTGAGCGAGCCGAGATGCCAAATCTTATCGTGCACGTCCATAGCCACCCGCTGGGTGCGCCTGCCCTGTCTGGCGTGGATAAGGAGACGATGCCCCGGGTTGCTGCACGGATCCGGGCGATCGTGCCTGATGCGACCGTCCTTTTTGGCGTACATGCCGTGGGAGGCGAGGAACGCAGACCGCGAAGCACGCCTGAGCGGGTCTCTGAGAATAAGATACGATGGAGCAGCATCACCCGGACGCATGAGGTCGCGTTCTTTGATGAGGATGCAAAGCCGGTTCCAGTGAGGGTGGATTGGTAGGGCGGATCAGGGAAAGCATAATACAAAGACTGCAATAACACTTAAACAGGTGACATCCGATGGATCGGAAAGAAATAGCAAAGGAGTTCGCAGACCAAATTTTGAGCAGGTTCAAAGATGGGATAGAGAAAATAATCCTGTTCGGATCGGTTGCAAGAGGCGAGTCCGGGACGAACAGTGATATCGATGTTCTGGTGGTCACAAGACAAAAGGATATCGGGATGATGAAAGAAATCTGCGGCGTTGCGTATGATATATCGATTCGCCATTTTACTGATATATCGCCAAAAATTTATTCCCATGACGAAATTATGAGAAGTCTGCGAGTTATGACGCCTTTTATCGAAGAAATATTGAATGATGAGGTGCCGTTACATGGAAGTATCCGAGATTACAGAGCAGCAGCTTAAAATCGCGTGGGAACGATTGGATGCTGCCAAATATCTTTTTGACGGTGGATTTTATAAAGATAGTGTAAGCAGAGCATACTATTCGATGTATCACGCTGCTGTTGCGATACTCACGCTAAAAAACATAAAAGCAAGGAGACATTCCGGCGTTTTGAGGATGTTTGGTCTGCATGTGATACAGGAAGAGGATATGGAGCATTACTACGCCAAAGCCTTGAAATTCGCAAAGCAAGAGCATGAAAAGGGAGATTATGACATATTTGCGGAAATCAGTGAAGAAGAAGCGGAAACCGTAATAGATGATGCCGAAAAGTTTCTGAAGCGGATAGAGGAGATGATAGAAAAGATCGAAGAAGGTGCTACCGGTGGATAGGGGCGAGAGTATCGAGAAACTTGCCGGGCTTCTCTCAGCCGATGAATACGGGGATGTGGTGGCAGAGATGCTTGTCGAGATTCTTGCCGAGGAGCGGAAGCGGAATATCTTTGTCGTCAAGCTTCAGGAGCTTGCAAACGAGCTAAAGACGATCGATCAGGAGATCAGACTCACTCCGATGGAGCAAGATGTGCTTGATTTTGTGATTGCGACAAAACAGTCGTTAAGCGCAAGCGAGGTGTCAAAAGGGATGTGCTCGTATTATCCGAGTTTGCGGCACAGGACTCATGCATCGAGTGTGCTTAATTCGCTCGTCTCAAAAGGGGTTCTCGGGAAGATTAAGGCAGGTCCCGGCTATTACTTCACAACACCTATTGAGGCGGTGATGGAATGCCTCAAAAAGCGAGGCGAGGAGCCGGACAGGTGCTCGCCTTCCAAGATTGCGGATGAGACCGGGGTGCCTCTGGCTGTGGTGCTTGAGGTGATCGGGGGGTTGTTGGGGTGAGTGTAGAAACATTGCTTTGGGCGTTGCTGTGTGTGCTTGTAGCTGTGCTGTTAAAATTGAACCCTAATTTAGTTATGTTTTGGGATAGGTGGACAGATAAACCAAAATTAAAAATAAAGATAGAAAACAAAACAAAAATATTGGATGATAGATACACCTTCAAAGTTTCCGTTTTAAACAAAGGCCGCAAAGATGCATACAATTGCCGCGTATCGGTTCAGGTATTTGATCAAAAATCTGGAAAGAAAATAGATGAGTGCCTGCCTTTGGAATCTGATTTGAAATCTGGTGAGGCAAAGCCATTTCCTATGTCTGGTCTTCTTGCGTTCAATGGTAATTTTGTAGCCAGAATCTCGGCTGAAACACCTAAATCAAAAGTCAATAAGATAGTTGAATATAACATAAGAAATAATTAGGGTCATATTATGCTTGAAAAGGGAATCGTCCCGTATCTCTGGTTTCATTTGAATAAGCATACTTAAAAAATATCAAAGTGGGTGGGATACAGAATTTCTTGCAAATGAACTAAAAAATTTTTCCGGTCAAAATATAAGAAAAGAACTTATTGAAAAACTTGGAGAAATAGGCGATGATAAAGTTGTAGAGCCGTTAATAGATTGCTTATAGAACGATCCAAACGAGGTTGTCCGTGATCGTGCTGCTGATGCATTGGGAAATATAGGCGATAAGCGGGCAGTTGATCCTTTGTTAGAATGCTTGAAAGAAGGTAAGGTAGACCCCCGTTGGCGTACATCGGCAATAGTAAAAATATGCGATCAAGAGGGTGTAAAGAAACTGATTGGCATATTGCGTGATCGTAACATCTCTCCCCACACACGGAGAGCGATCGCTGAGTCGCTGGGGGAAATTAGGGAAGAACTTAGAAATGGAGATATAGAAGAGGCACTTATTGAAGCACTGAAAGACTTTGATGGGGATGACCTCTGTGCTGTTGTTGAAGCATTGGGGAAAGTTGGTGGTGAAAAGGCTTTAAAACAACTTGAAATCATAAAGCCTGATTGTAATGATATTTTCAAAAAGACAATCGAACAGATACGGTTTAGGATTTATATCGGTGGTGACCACATTGAAGAAGAATAGTAGCATTGATAGTGTTCCACTCCTACTCATCTATTTGCCCCTACTTAGAGGATAGTTATGAAACAAATTATCGGAATCATATTATTGCTTACACTCACGAACATGGTGTGCGCTGAAACGGCTCCTGAAGTGGCATGGAGCAAGACGTTCGGAGGAACTGACGATGATGGGGCAAGCTCGGTCCAGCAAACATCTGACGGTGGATACATCATTGCAGGATCTACAGGGTCATACGGCGCTGGCTCCAATGATTTCTGGCTTGTGAAAACTGATTCAGATGGAAAAAAAGTATGGGACAAGAGTTTTGGAGGAACTAGCCACGATCGGGCAAGCTCGGTCCAGCAAACATTTGACGGCGGATACATCATTGCAGGATCTATAGATCGTACGATACCAGCGGGGGGGGCTGATGTTCGGCTCGTGAAAACCGATTCGAGTGGAAACAAAGTGTGGGATAAGACTTATGGGGGATCTGGAGGCTATCTGGCAAACTCGGTCCAGCAAACATCTGACGGTGGCTATATCCTTGCGGGATCTACAGGATCGTACGATACAGGTGATTGGGATGTTTGGCTTGTGAAAACCGATTCAGATGGAAACAAAGTATGGGATAAAACGTTTGGGGGAACTGCCACCGACTCGGCAAGCTCGGTCCAGCAAACATCCGATGGCGGATACATCCTCGCAGGGCACACGGGGTATTATGGTACTGGTGAATATGATTTCTGGCTTGTGAAAACTGATTCAGATGGAAACAAAGTGTGGGACAAGAGTTTTGGAGGAACCGATGAGGAATTGGCATCATCTGTTCATCAAACATCTGACGGT
This sequence comes from Methanosarcinales archaeon, assembly GCA_030604085.1. Lineage (GTDB taxonomy): Archaea > Halobacteriota > Methanosarcinia > Methanosarcinales > Methanogasteraceae > Methanogaster_A. The sequence continues at coordinate 8,631 of JAUVWP010000010.1, forward strand.
GGCTACATCCTTGCGGGATCTACAGAATCGTACGATGCAGGTGACTGGGATGTTTGGCTCGTGAAAACCGATTCGAGTGGAAATAAGCAATGGGATAAGACATTTAGTGGAACTGATGACGATTGGGCATTATCTGTCCGGCAAACATCTGACGGTGGCTATATCCTCACAGGATACACAGAGTCGTACGGTGCCGGTTCGCGTGATGCATGGCTTGTGAAAACTGATTCAGATGGAAACAAAGTGTGGGACAAGACCTTTGGGGGAACTTCTCACGATTGGGCATTATCTGTTCAGCAAACATCCGATGGCGGCTATATCCTTGCAGGACTCACGCATTCATACGGTGTTGGTGGATATGATTTCTGGCTTATAAAAGTCGGAGTCATCTCCACACCAACGCCGACCAGCGATATTCGTGTATGGTCTAGCCCATCCGGCGCACGCATCTATCTCGGTGGTGTTTATCAGGGGGTAACAGGTTCTGATTGGTTCCGGATATACGATGTTTCAACGGGATACTGTACGATCCGCTTGGAAAAATCCGGATATGAAGATTACACAGAAACCGTCTACGTTTCAGCAGGAGATACTGCATCGGTTTCTGCATACCTAACTGCCACACCCAACCCAACACCTGCTTCAACATCAACAACTGCCCGAACTCCAACTCATACTACACCTACTCAGACCCCCACAACCGGTTCCATCTCAGTCTCCTCCGCCCCGTCCGGCGCAGACATCTATCTCGATGGCAGATACAAAGGCACGACCCCAACAACAATTTCAGACGCTTCACCCGGCTCACACACACTCAAATTAGAAAAATATGGCTACGCTGAGTGGCTAACCTCAGTACACGTCACATCCGGAGTTACAGAATCGATAACCGCACACCTGACCACCGCTGACGTCTCACCACCTGCGATACGCATCGATAAGCCAGCCATCATCGACCAGAACAACAACGAACTCCTCGAAGAAGGCGAAAAAGTAACAATAACCTACGGCGCAAACGACTCCAGCGGAGTCGCCTCAATAAAGATACTGCTCGATGGAACGTTGCTCGAATCCCAAAACCAAGCCGGAACATACATCGTAACAACAAACTCCCTCACAATGGGCAAGCACACGATCAGGATCGAAGCAACCGATTCAAAATCAAACACAGGTTTCGAAGAACTCCATCTAACAGTCGAGCGAACAGGACCCAGCGTGTATTTCGGAATCACAAGAACCACGATCAAGAAAGGCGAGGACGCAATCTTTACCCTATCCGCGGTCAACCCGATCGGAAACCCCCCGATGACAGTCCAGTTGATCTTAAAGCCGCCAACTGGCGTCTCGGTTACCAGCAGTTCATTCTCGAAAGCCGGATCTGGAATCTACACCTGCACCCAGACCCTCGAATCCGGCGATAATGTGCGGTCGATCGAGGTGCGTCTCACAGGCAACGAGGTCGGAACGCATGCGATTGAAAGCGAGGTATATTATCTGTTCGAGGGTAGTCTAAAGTCCTCGACACGGTACGAGACGCTCACGCTGGTTGTTGATGATCCTGATTCGACGCCACTGACGCCGACGCCAAAACCGTCACCAGGATTTGCGGCGGTGATTGCGATCACCGGATTATTGGCGGCATATCTAAGGAGGAGGAGAATATGAGACGAATTGAATTTCACGACCGCGAGAAGGAAACGATGGAGCTGACGAGGATACTCAGCACAGACCCGACATTAATCACCTTCATCTACGGACCGATAAACAGCGGCAAGACAGAACTTATCAATAATCTGATAAAAAACCTTCCGGAAAGTCAGAAAGTGTTTTACATAAATCTGAGGGGGTGGTTCATCAGCAACTACGACGAATTTATAAAAGTTATCTTTGACGTAGAACACGTTGCAAGGTATAAAAGAATAAAAGAGTTTCTCAAACCCGTAGCGAATGTTCTGCCAGAGAGCTACTCTGGAATTCCAATACCAAAGGACATGTTCTTAAAGTTATTCAAGGAAAAGGAGGTAGAAGATGCTTTTGTTTATATAGAAACAGTTCTCAGAGCTTTTTACAAAGATGGTTACCCTCCTGTACTAGTGATTGACGAGTTGCAGGTGATAGGTGACCTGAAAGTAGATGATTTGCTGATTTACAAACTTTTTAATTTTTTTATCCGATTAACCAAGGAATTACACCTAGCACACGTATTTGCAATTTCATCTGACTCGCTCTTCATTGAGGATGTCCATAGCGAGGCGATGCTCGAAAGCAGGTGCAGGTATCTGCTGGTGGATGATTTTGATTATGAGACGACAGCCGCGTTTCTGGAGAAGCATGGTTTCACTGATGATGAGAATGCGATTGCGTGGGAGTACTGTGGTGGCAAGCCGGTATATCTAATCGAACTTATGAACTACGAAAACAGGGAAGAGAAAGCGAGGGAGATGCTTGTACTCAGAACTGGCGAGATAGAAACGATACTCAAGAGAATCAACGAGCTGGGCGGCGAGATAATCATAGAAGATACTAAATACAGTGTAAGTTATGAGAAATTAGTTGAATCATTGAAGAAGTTTGTTGATCGTGAAACAATCGATATGAACGAAGTGGATGAGATATCCAAGGCATTTCTGGTCAAGAAGAACATACTCTTCGTTGACCCGCTCAGGAAGACGATACTGCCACAGTCGAAGCTGGATCTGCTCGTGATATGAGAGGTGATTGCGGATGCGTAAAATCGGGATAGTTGTCTGGTTGTTGCTTGTGATCGCGCTTGCCGGGCTGCCCGCGGGTGTGCAGGCGCAAGGGGCTGATGATGGGCTGGTCGCAGAATGGCATTTCGATGAGGGGTCGGGGAGCGTTCTTGCGGATAGCTCAGGGAATGGGAACGATGGAGTGATTCATGGTGCGACGTGGGTTGAAGGGAAGTATGGGACGGCTTTGAGTTTTGATGGGGTGGATGATAAAGTTAAACTCCCATATTCTGTGATTAACGGCTTAACAGATGTAACATCGGAATTTTGGATAAAAACAACTGATGATTGTGCTGGGATAATAACTGGTGCAAATTCTGTTCGCGACAACGAATATTTAATTTATTGGAATTATGCAACCGAAACACATCCACATATAAAACAACATATAAAAGATGAAATTCATAGAATTCCAATAAATACCATAACTGATGGTAATTGGCATCATATTACAGTAGTAAGAGAGGTATCGAAAGTAAGCGTTTATGTGGATGGAGCATTCGAGGGACTATGGACGAATGCGCCAACCGGAATTCTTACCATAGATCCAAATGGTTTGTGGATAGGGGGTGAACAAGATTCGGTTGGCGGAGGCTGGGAAGCAAATCAACAATTTAATGGTGTCATCGACGAAGTTCGCATCTACAACCGCGCTTTGACCACAGAAGAAATAAAACAGCACTACGGAGGAAAACAGACCGCAGTATCCCTAACAAAATCAGCCGCCCCTCACTCCATCAAACAAGGTCAGACCACAACGGTAACCCTCACCGTAAAGAACACCGGCACAACCGAAATAACAGACATCGAAGTGTCAGACACGATTCCCACAGACATGACCTTCACCAGCGGTGAAACCTCGAAGACATACCTATCCTTGCGACCAAAGGACTCGCAAGAGTTCCAGTACACCCTACAACTAAACGAAGCCGGGACGTTCAATTTAGACCCAGCCACTGCAACTTATGCAGACGAACAAGGAAATTACCACACAGCCGAATCAAAGACTGCCGCCGTCACAGTGATCCCATCCATGGATCAGCCAGCCACACCACACACCACAAAGAATCCATCCACAGAGATCTCGACCGCAAGCGTGCATCTCCACGGCGAGAAGACCGATGTCGTGCTCGGCGAGGACGTGTTCCTGAAACTCTCCGCGGTAAACATCATCGGAAATCCCCTGATGCATGTGCAGGTCATAATCATCCCGCCGTCCGGCTGGAGCGTAACCTCTTCCGAATTCGCAAAGTCTGGAGCCGGGCAGTACACAACCACGTACGATATCAAAGAGGGTGTGGGCAGGGATATCGAGATGAGGATCATGCCCAATCAGATAGGGGATGATTTCCATGTGCAGGGCAGGATCATCTACTATTTCGGAGATGATTCGGATACGAGAGAGGATCACACGCTCACCCTGCCGATCACGGTGCGGGCGGAGGCGGAGAACGGGCAAGGGGCAGAGCGGACGGCAGACACGTCGGAGTCAGAATCGGAAGGATCGAGTACGCCAGGATTCGAAGCGGTGTTTGCGGCAGCGGGGGTGTTGCTTGTAGCATTATTGATCAAAAGAAGGAGATTAAGATAATGAACTTGTTTGGATTACTCATCAAAAGGCGAGACAAAGAGCTAGACTTGTGCTCGCAGGCACATGACCCGCAGCCGAGGCTGAATTTGCTTGCGATACGAGAGGTGATGAAGGATGTGTAAGATGGGGATGGCTGTTCTGGCATCGGTTCTTGCCGGTTTGCTGCTGCTTACGGCACTGCCGGCATCGGCGGGACTCGCGGGTTGGCAGTACCAGCGAGAGATTGCGATTCAGGAGAACTCTGGCGAGACGCTTCGTAATTATCAGGTGCTGGTGGAGTTGTTCGGTAATGATTTTCCGGAAGAAGCGCAGCCGGATGGCGATGATATTAGATTTACAGATGCGGACGGGGTGAGCATGAGCTACTAAGTCGAGGAATTTGATGCGGGGTCCGGACGTGCTAAGATGTGGGTGAAGGTGCCTGAGATTCCTGCGAATGGAGATGCAGGAATTACGATGTGGTACGGGAATCCGAACGTAAGAGCCGAGAGTGATGGGGGTGATACATTCATAGATTATGATGAGAATGAAGTAGTTGGCTCTTTTTCCACTAATATGAAAAATTCGAATGGTTTTATAATAAATGCTAAAGTTATAGTAACAGCATTACAAAAGGAAGGGCCTCAAATAATATTTGATATTACTGGAAGTGGATCAGAACAAACAAATATCGACTATTATAAATATGGCAATTGTCTCAGACGGTTTGATTATACTGTGGTTGGGCATCCTCGTGGTATTATTAATTTACAGTCGAAATCTTGTACATACCCCCTCACAATTGAAAGAATGTGGGAAATTAAAGTTAAAGACCATGACTATTGGTTCTTTTTAGATAACAATTTCCAACTTTCAGAAAAAAATCTTCCATATTCCCATGGAACTATTTATTTCGGTGGTTGGTCTGCAGGCGATTCTGGAGAGTTTAAATGGATTTTTGTTCGCAAATACGCATCCCCCGAACCAACCGTCGCCCTCGCTCCACCCGCGCCCGCAACCCACACCGCACTCGTAATCACCAAATCCCCAGCCCCCCACTCCATCCGCCAGTTCCAGGAAACCACAATCACCATAGCCATCGAGAACTCAGGCACCACAGACGCAATCGACATCGAGATCACAGACACGATCCACCCCAGCTTTGATCTCACAAGCGGCGACTTCCCGAACCCGAAGCGTTACGACCTCATCCGACCCGGTGAGACAAGAGACCTCCAGTACACAATCTCAGCAAAGGAGAGCGGCACCTTCACGCTTGACCCTGCCACCGTAACTTATGCAGACGAGGACGGAAACATCCAGGAGGCATTATCAGAACCTGTATCAATCAAGGTCATCCCGTCTACAGAGGGCGGCACTTCCGGCGGCACACCCCGCAACCCGTCAGTGTCAACCGCAAGTGTGCAGCTTCACGGCGAGAAGACCAATGTCGTGCTCGGCGAGGATATCCTGTTGAAACTCTCGGCTGTGAACCTGATCACCAAGCTTACGATGCATGTTCAGGTCATCATCATCCCGCCATCCGGCATGAGCGTCACCTCATCCGCTTTTGCCAAGTCCGGAGCCGGTCAGTACACGACCACTTACGAACTTGAGCCCGGAACCGGCAAAGATATTGAGGTTGCGATACGGTCGAATCAGGTCGGCGATTTCGATGTGAACGGCAGGATCATCTACTACTTCGGCGATGATCGCGATGGTGCCGAGGACCACACACTCACCCTGCCGATTACGGTGCGGGCAGAGGCAGAGCCGGGGGTGGGACCGACGGCAGGTAAGTCGGAGTCAGAGGGATCGAGTACGCCAGGATTCGCGGCGGTGGTTGCGGCAGCTGGGGTGTTGCTCGTAGCATCATTGATCAAAAGAAGGCGATTGAGATGACGAATTTGTTTGGATTACCCATCAAAAGGCGGGGCAAAGAGCCAGACCGGCGCTCGCAGGCACATGACCCGCAGCCGAAGTCGAATTTGCTTGCAATAAGAGAGGTTATGAAAAGTGTATAGAAGATATCAAATACAGGGAGTAGCTCTCAGCATCATCACAATGCTGCTGATCCTGTTAACAATAGCATCAGCATCCGCATCCACTGATCCCCCGCTCGACACGGTCCAGGTCTACGCGCTCGGACCAAAAGATACTGGATCATCAGTCGAATCATCAATAATCCTCGAGAAAGACCGTGAATACAAAATCGTGGTCTCTGGTGTCTTCCAGTTCAGGAGAGACGCGGACTGGGGATGGGCAGACGCCGGGTTTCGCATGGGCAAGGGGAATGCGTACACCTAACCGTTCAACTCAATCGAGTTCAATGGTGAATCGGTAGAGGCAGCAGTAAGCGATGTTGAGAATCACACATACACATACTACCGCACAGGCGGCGGGGAAAAGATCAGGTTCAGCATCTTTGACTGCCTCACGACAGGCGAGCGGGGCGGGTACGACGACAACGCGGGAGCGCTTCGGATAGAGATATACCCTGCAACAGCGCTCTCTGTAACAAAAGTACCCTCGCCACATACGATCGAAGAAGGGGATACGACGACGGTGACCGTGACTGTGCGAAACGCAGGAGCAACCGGGACTGGCGAGATCAGGGATATCGTGGTTACGGATTCCGTTCCTTCAGGTTTCAAGCTTGTGAGCGGTTCGGTACATGCAAAGTATCCGCTGCTCAAGCCAGATGAGTCACGGACGCTTCAGTATGTCATAAAGCCACCTCTCGGTGGCACGTTTAACCTGGATCTGGCAGAGGTGTCGTATTCTGACGATCGCGGAGAGCACCACACCGCGAGATCGGATAGTGCAACGCTCACAGTCGTCGCATCGGCTGGACTGTTGCCCACAGCGCCACTGAACGCAAGTGTTACGCTGCACGGCGAGAGGACCGATGTCGTGATCGGAGACAACATCCTGCTCAAGCTTTCGGCTGTAAACCTGATAATAAAGCCGGCGATGCATGTCCAGGTGATCGTAATCCCGCCGTCCGGGATGAGCGTTACTTCTTCCGGGTTTGCCATGTCAGGAGCCGGGCAGTTCACATCAGATTACGAGATTGAGCCGGGCGTGGGCAGGAATATCGAGGTTGCGATCGTTGCAAATCAGGTCGGCAACTTCACAGTGGAAGGGAGGGTGGTCTACTACTTCGGAGACGATATGGCGAATGCCGAGGATTACACGCTCGAGCTGCCGATCAGGGTGCGATCTGCTGATGTGCATCCGCCGCCGGCAACACCGGTAACAACAACCACATCCGAAGATCAGGATGGAACCGGGATATTTGGATTACAGGGATTTAAAGCGGTGTTCGCGATGATCGGGTTATTGATCGCTGTACTTCTATTGAGAGAACGAAGAATTAATAGGCATAAATGAGATCGAATACAACTCTTGGAAGGCGATATAAATGGAATTCAAAGTTCAGTTATCGGAAACAGTAACAACGAAGACGTTCAGAGGGATCTGCATTTGTTTGATTGCACTGGCAATACTTGCAGGATGCACCCAGACCTCAAGCGCAGCCACTGGTACTACCATCGACTACCTGCACATCACAGCCAATGTGAACAACGACTATGCGACAACAAGCATTGAAGAAAAGCTCACAAACCCGCACGATACTGCAACAGACGACGAGTTCAGGTTCCTGATCCCTGAGGGTGCATTCATCTCGGGCTTTTGCCTGATAATCGACGGCGTCGAGTACGAAGCGGACGTATTCCCGAAAGAAGAGGCAGATGAGCGGTTTGAGGCGGCAGTCTCAGAAGGAAGAACAGCTGGCGTCTTAAAGACGAAGAAGGAGAACATATTTTCTTATTCCTTAAGTTTTAAACCCCGCCAGAGCATCATCGTTCGTCTGACTTACGAGCAGCCCGTGAAAAAGACGCTTGGCGAGTACGAGTACGCACTGTCGCTGCGAGAGATTGATGTGGCGCACGTTGTTTCTGATTTGTCTGCAAACATCACGGTCACATCAGTGAACCGTATTATCTCTCTGGACACTCCGGGATTTGAGGGGGTCAGTGTTAAGTATCTCTCTTCAACAAAAGCGCGAGTTAAGTATGACGCGAAGGCACTTCCTGACCAGGATCTTAGAATCGTCTTCACAACTGACAACACATCGTTAAGCGGCGAGATGCTCTTCTACGAAACTGGCGGACATGGCTACTTGATGCACATCTTCTCACCATCGGTCGAAGACCTCGGGACCGCGGCTCTTGATAAGGAGATCATCTTTGTGATCGACAAGTCTGGCTCGATGAGCGGCGACAAGATCGTGCAGGTGAAGCGGGTCTTCACAGGCATCATAACAGACCTCCCGCCTGATGATCACTTCAACGTGATCTTCTTTGATAGTGATGTTATGGTATTCCAGGACACGCTCATGGAAGCAAACACACAGACAAAGGCAGAGGCGGCGAACTTTGTGAATGCGCTCGGTGCGGACGGCGGCACAAACATCAACGAAGCACTGCTGACTGCACTTGGCATGTTTGAGCCGGATTCAGGAAGGGTCCCGATCATCGTCTTTTTAACCGATGGCGAGCCTACCGATGGCGTAACATCTCCTTATGTGATCAGGGATAATGTAAAAGTCGCAAACGGGGCAGGAGCCTCCATATTCACGATTGCGTTCGGGATCGAGGATGAGGCGAACTACGACTTCTTAAGAGCGCTCTCCCTTGAAAACTGCGGGGTGGCAGAACAGTTCTATCCTGGAAAGAACGCTGAAGCCGAGATGAACAACTTCTACGAGACGATATCAACACCTGTGATAACTGGCATGGGCTTCTCATACCCTCATGCATCCGATATCGTGAACACAGGCTATGACACGCTCTTTGCAGGCTCTGACGCCATCATACTCGCCAGATACCCCGCAGGCACAGGAAACATCGACTCAAGCATCGACGCGATCACACGCACAGGCAGCCGCAGCTTCGACAAGACATTTCCAGTCGTTCCCAGAGCCGATAACAGATTTGTTCCAAAACTCTGGGCGCACACGAAGATAAGGGAACTGATGGACCGGATGGTCGTCGAAGGCGAGACTGATGCGCTTGTATCCGATATTACTGACCTTTCACTGGAATTCGGGTTCGTAACTCCATACACATCGCTATTTGTGGAGGTGCCAGTGATCGATAAGATCAGCGAAGCAACCACCGAACCCGGCACGCTGGCAGAGTCCGAAGAGGCAGCGCCCGAAGAGGTGGCTACCGCAGTCGCAACCGCAACCAGTGCGCCAGGAGGTGCAGATGCTCCGGTAGCCGCACCGACACCTGAAGCAACTTCAGCTCCCAGAGAGGGTGAAGCAAGAGACGAAGCAACCGGATCGGCTCAAGAAGTTGCCACAGCAGCAGAAGAGACTGCGACAAAGAAGAAGATCCCTGGCTTCAGCGCACTCTTCGCAACCGCCGGACTCGCAGCCGTCGCATATCTGGCGCGGCGGCGATGACCTCGCATCACCCGGCTGGCGCCGCGAAACCCGCACCCACAGATTGGGCTGGAACATGCGGCTCCGCAAGACCCCGTTCACGCCATCGTTTCCGTGTCCGGGCTCATAACTCCCCCGCCCCCACTACCACATCAAAAGGTGGAGGGGGGTTCTTGGATTATCTGCTTGAACTACCCGATAGAGGCAAAGAGCTGGACAGATGCTTACCAGTCCGGATCGCGGCAGAGATCGGGGTGCTTCTGGCGGTGGTGCTCGAAGTGCTCGAGAGGTTGATGGTGTAAGGCGGGGGTTGTCAAGTTATTGGGTGCTATGCCAAAAAACGGCAGCAGACACGAGGCTCGAATCGATAACAATGCCGAAACAACGTTAGCGCTCAATAACTTTATAACCTCCTGATGATAGAATGCACACACGGGTGATTGGGTGTATAAAAAGATGTGGAAAGTGCTTGTAGCACTTATGCTTCTGACTACGATATGCATTGGTCTATCGAGTGCGACAAAAGATGGTGAAATTGTCAGCGTCCATATAGAGCCAGAATTTTCTGTGAGTGGACAATACAGCACACATACTATTATTGTCAAGAATACTGGGACGGAATACATCTGTTTCCAATTGGAGTCAGGGATCCGGGAAACTGAGTTTTGGCTTGATGTTAGCGATACTAAAACTATTTCATGGAAAAGAAGTATGGGGGAACCGGGAGAAATAACATATCCATACGAACTGTATTGGGATGCACAATGGCCAACGAGTAATGGTTTACTCGACACTCTCGAGGTAAAGCGGCGATGTTTCTCTGAGAAAGAGATAAAGGATAACGATCACGACAACTTGATGAATTACATAGAAGTGGAAGAACTCGGCACCGATCCCGATGATCCTGACACTGATGGCGATGGTAAGCGTGATGGTGTGGATGAGCGACCCACAACACCAGAGGGGTCTATTTCCATCATGTCCGAGCCGTCTGGTGCAAGTGTGTACCTCGATGGAACATATATGGGAAAAACCCCTATTTCCCTTGACGATGTGGTCAGTGAGCCACATACGATAAAACTGACAAAATCAGGATATAATAGCAAAACTTTGCCTTTGAGTTTAATCCCAGGCGGTGTGGAGAATATGCGAGAGTCGCTTGAACCGCTGTCGGGCTCAATCTCCGTATCATCCGATCCATGTGGCGCGAACGTATACCTCGATGGTGCATACGAGGGAATGACTCCCAAAACAATTTCGGGTGTTTTAATTGGGTCGCACACAATTAGATTAGAAAAAACTGATTACAAAGACTATCTGTTAGAGTCGGTATCGGTTGAAGCAGAAACCACAACGCCAATAACAGCGCAGTTGGCACCCTCGGACACGTCTCCACCGACGATATGCATCGATAAGCCAGACATCATCGAACAGAACAGTAATGGCGTGCTTGAGGAAGGCGAGGCGTTAGAGATGACTTATGGTGCAAGCGATGATAGTGGAGTTGTATCGATAAAAATACTGCTCGACGGAACGACACTCGAATCCCAGAATAGAGGGGGAGCGTACACTGTAACGACCAGTCCTCTTTCGATCGGAATGCACACAATCAAGGTCGAAGCAACCGATTCAAAATCAAACACCGGTTTCGAAGAAATCCCGATAACAGTCGAGCGAACCGGACCAAGTGTCTATTTCGGAACCACGCGAACCACGATCAAGAAAGGCGAGGACGCGATCTTCACGCTATCAGCGGTAAACCCGATCGGAAACCCATCCATGACCGTCCAGTTGATCTTAAAGCCGCCTTCAGGTGTCTCGGTTACCAGCAGTTCATTTGCGAAAGCCGGGTCCGGAATCTACACCTGCACCCAAACCATCGAATCGGGCGATAATGTGCGGTCGATCGAGGTGCACCTCACAGGCAATCAGGCAGGAACGCATGAGATTGAAAGTGAGGTGTATTACCAGTTCGAGGGCAGTTCTAAGTCCCCGACACGATACGATACGCTCACCCTGATCGTTGAGCAGGATATTCCCATGGATTCTGAGTCTGATGATCAGGAGAACGGGCTGCCCGGATTCGCAGCGATGGCTGCGGCCATCGGATTGTTAGCGGCATATACGAGGAAAAGAATATGAAAAAGTCACGTTCGCGTTTACACGAAACCTGCCGCCACACGTCACAAGCATCCCCATAACCGGACATACCTTTAAATTCGTATAAGTTTACCTATCTCTCATGGAACGAAAGGCGTGCACCATCTGTCATGGTGAACTGGATTCGACGCATTATGAGAGCTACGATATCTGCACAGAGTGCTTCGATCTGATGGAGGACCTGATGAGTGAGTACTTCATAAAGACGATCACGCGCAGAGGGACTGGCGCAAGCGGCGAAATGTATTCAAAATATTTAAAAGATACTATTGATTACGTGACAGATTATAAGAGAATCCGGGAGAAGTCGAAGAGGTATTTCAGGGATGTGAAAGAGCGGCTTGAGACCGCGATGGAGGCAGAAGGTGAGGCAGGACCGGAGCAGCGGTATCTCGAGCGCATGATATCTGTTCTTGGGTGGCTGCAGGATAATCCTACATTTTACAATTATTACTTCAAAGAATATTACTCATGCCCGAACTGCGGGGCATCGATCTTTGAGCATTTCAACCAGCAGATGGTCGGCGACTGGCTCATGATCACCTGTTCACAATGCGATACACTGATCAAGAAGTACTTCCTGCCAAAGCAAGTATGATCGATGATGTGTACGACTTCGGTCTGAACCACATCATAGACACAATCAGAAGAAGACGTGCTGAAACTGTAGGACTTCAGTTTCCGGACGGTTTCAAGCGGAAAGCGATCAAGGTATCAGAGGAAATCGAAGAGCGTACAGGTTCAAGGGTTTTCATATCTGCAAACTCCTGCTTCGGCGCATGCGACATCGATACCATGCTTCGCGAGTCTGTGGATATCCTGTTCCAGTTCGGACATGCAGAGATACCGAACATACAGGCAGAGAACGTAATTTTCATCGAGGCAGAATCCAGCATCGATCTTCTTCCAGTGCTAACAAAAGCGATTGGGGTGGTCGGGGATCGTGTCGGGCTTGTCTCGACAGCTCAGTTCGTGCATAAACTTCCTGATGTGAAGCGATATCTTGCGGATCATGGCATCCAGAGCATTATCAGTAGCGGCGATGCGCGCATCGCACATCCCGGACTCGTGCTCGGGTGTAACTTCTCTGCTGTTCCTGATGCGATTGAGTACCTGTATATCGGCACAGGCGATTTTCATGCGCTCGGGGTCTCGCTTGCGATCAAAAAGCCGGTCTGGATTGCGGATCCGGAGATGAATGAGATCAGAAAGCCTGATGTCGATAAGGTGCTTCGTAAGCGCTGCGCTGCAATCGAGCGGTCGCTTGATGCGCAGTCGTTCGGGATTCTCGTATCTACCAAGATCGGGCAGTGCAGGAAGGATCTTGCGTTCGAGTTGCGTTGTAAGGCAGAAGAGCATGGTCTGGACGCGCACATACTGTTTGCTGACATGATAACGCCAGAAGCGCTGGCACCATTTCGCGTGGACGCGTTTGTGAACACGGCGTGCCCGCGGATCGCAATCGACAATGCTGCTGTGTTTTCTGTGCCGATGCTGACACCGGTTGAATTTGAGGTCGTTATCGGGGTGAGGAAGTGGGATGATCTCGTGTTTGATGAGATCCCATAACCCACTAACCCCGTGTAACAACGCAATAGAAGAGCTTACGCCGCGTCCACCAGTTCGAGTCTCGGTGCAACACCGAGCGATTTGATCTCATCGAGGAGTAGTTTGAACGCGTAACTCATCTCCACCGGATAGATATCGGTTTCGGCGCCGCAGTTGGTGCAGAATGCGATATTCTTCCTCCGATCGAATGTGGCAATCATCCCACAGTGTCCGCAGACCAGTTCAGACACCTTGTCCGATTCATCGAACAGCCGCTCCTTTAAGGAGAATGCTGCGCCGTGCCCGATAAGCACGTCCCGCTCCATCTCTCCGAACCTGAGACCACCTTCTCGTGCACGCCCCTCGGTCGGCTGGCGCGTCAGGACCTGGACAGGCTCTCTTGATCTTGCATGAATCTTGGACGCAACCATGTGATGGAGTTTCTGGTATAGAATGGCGCCGATGAATATGTCCGCCTGAATCTGCGCGCCTGTGACACCATCGTACATCACCTCTTTTCCAGTGCTCGCAAAACCACATGCCTCCAATGCATCACGCAATTCTTCCTCAGTCTCGCCTGAGAACGCATCGGCATCGATCCCTCTTCCCTGGAGCGCGCCAACCTTTCCGCCGATCATCTCGAGCACATGCCCGACCGTCATCCTCGACGGGATTGCGTGCGGATTTAAGACCAGATCAGGAACAATTCCCTGTTCTGTAAATGGCATATCCTCGTAAGGCACGATCAATCCGATGACTCCTTTCTGCCCGTGCCGGGACGCAAATTTATCTCCGATCTCGGGTATCCGCTGGTCCCTGACCTTCACCCGTGCAAGGCGGGTTCCGTACGACTCGGTTATGATGACCGTATCAACGACACCCCTCTCGTTTGACCGCATGGTAACCGAGTTCTCACGGCGCTCCTGCGGGGCAAGCCCGGTGGGCTCCTCAATGAATCTTGGAGGGGACGTCTTTCCGACGAGGACGTCTCCGGGACGAACATCAGTCTCCGGATTGATCAGGCCATCAGAGTCCAGATGCGCATACGCTTCATCCCCTCTTGCACCCCTGACCTCGGCGTCAGGGATCTCGAACCGATCCTCCTGCCCGCCAGGATACCGCTGCTCCTCTGCCTCAAGCGTCCTGAAGAAGTGGCTGCGCCCGAGACCGCGCTCGATTGAGCCCTTGTTCACCACGAGCGCATCCTCGATGTTGTAACCTTCAAACGATAGTACTGCAACGACGAAGTTCTGACCTGCGGGTCTGTTGTCTGCGCCGATTGCGCGTGATGTTGTGGTGTTCACGAGCGCACGCTGTGGATAATGGAGTATGTGCCCGCGAGTGTCAGGTCTCATTTTGAGGTTCGATGCCGAAATACCGATGCACTGCTTAACCATTGCAGCACCCATCGTGTTCCTCGGAGACGCGTTGTGCTCAGGGAACGGAACCATACCCGTGCATATTCCAAGGATCAATGCCGGATCGATCTCGATGTGGGTATGTTCCGGCGTGATATCCTCTTCATTGACAGCGATTAATGCGTTCTCCTCCTCCTCAGCATCGAGATACTCGATTGTTCCCTCTGATACAAGATCGTCAAAATCGATATCATGCTGTTCGAGTTTTATGATATGGTCTTCAGTGACCAGCGGCCTGCCACCCGCAACAACGATCAGAGGACGGCGGGCTCTGCCCATATCAGTATTGATGAGCACATCATGCCCCTGGAGCGAAACATTGAGTTGGCCCCCGATTGTGCCCTGCCTCCGCCCCATCCTGACCTTCCGCACCAGTTCTGCCGGACTTTCGTGGGTGCCGACCAGTTCACCGTTTAAAAATACCTTACCTTTCATTATGCCCCTCATATCTCATACTGCACTGACACCATACGCATGCAATTCGTTCCTGATTGTCTCAGTATCTTCGAGTCCCGTGGATAACTCCACCATCTGGGCGAAGTTCTTCACAAGACCACAGTTCGGACCTTCCGGCGTCTCGGATGGACACAATCTGCCCCACTGCGTCGGATGCAGGTCCCTTGCCTCGAAATGCGGCTGCGTTCGCGACAATGGCGATATTACCCTCCGCAGGTGGGACAACGAGGATATCTGATCGGTGCGGTCGAGCAACTGCGCAACACCTGTGCGCCCGCCAACCCAGTTTCCGGTCGCAAGCGGGTAAACGATGCGCTGTGTGAGCACATCCGGGCGTATCACGGTCATGATGTTCAATTCTCGTTTCCTCATGCTCGCACGCTCGATCTGGTACTTGATGTCTCTTGCAAGCCGGTTGAATGAAACCCGGAAGAGGTCTTCCATCAGATTCCCTGCGAGTTTCAGCCGCTTGTTTGCGTAATGATCCTTATCGTCCACGTTTCTCCGCCCTATAGCCAGTTCAAAACATGCCTCAGCCATTCTTGCCAGATAATGAGCTTTTACCATCCGCTCCTCTTCCGAGTTGCCGAGATGCGGAAGCAGGTACCTGTCAAGGACGTAGCCGATCCTCCGGGTCTGGTACTCCCTTGCCTGCCTTGTCGCAACGACGCTTCCGAGTTCCTCAAGCGCATTCTCCTGCGTAAACACTCCCAAGTTTACCGCCTCTTCGAGATTCTCCTTCATAAACTCCCTGATATCAGGATCGTCCGATACCGCATCCACGAGATCCTTGTCAGTCTCAAGCCCGAGTGCACGGACAAGCACGACGAAATTGATGCGCCCGGGAAGCGACGGGAACGATACCTCAAGTATCGATTTGCGCCCGCGCTCAACAACGGTCAGTGCCCGGTATCCGTACCGTTCCGAAAACACCTTCGCAATCTCGACCCGGTCCCCGTACCTGTGGTCCATCTCGGTCATGATCTTGTTCGGCGCAAGATCCTCAAGCGTCATGATCACCCGTTCGGTGCCGTTCGTGATGAAATATCCGCCCGGATCGAGCGGATCTTCGCCATGCGACTGTATTTCCGCATCTGTTAGCCCGTATAGGTTACATGCCTTCGACCGCAGCATGATCGGCGTGACCCCGATCTCCACGCTCTTCGGATCACTCTCAACCCCGTCCTGTACGACGGTCATCGTGAGGTTGATCGGTGCTGAATAGGTGAGATTGCGCAGCCGCGCATCGGATGGGAACAACCGATCGACAGCACCATCCGCTTCCTTGACCACCGGATGTCCAACCGAGACCGTCTCGAGACGGACGTACGTTTTTGTACCGCTGCTGGCGTCACCGATCTCAGTTTCGATGATGCCCATCTCGTCAACGACCTTCTGGAGACCATGGCCTATGAATTCATCGAACGAGTCGATCTGGTGCTGCACAATCTTGTTCTTGGTAAAATATGCACTGGATAATTTTTTTCGATCTAACATTCTTCCCTCATTCGATTACAAGGCGATAAAACACGAATTCGCCAGCAGTTTCACTATCTCTCGTAATTTCTATGACATCGCCTGCGTCTGCACCGATCGCCTTGACTGCCGGATCAACCGTCATGATCTTGGACAGTTTCTCCTTTTCGATGTTGTATCTGCTCAATACTTCCTCTGCCTCATCATCATCGAGTATCCGATGTTTCGGAACCGTTATGTGGCTGGATATGTCGAATTCTATCTGAACCCCTCCATGGAATCGTGTCGTAATGGAAATCGCCCGAAGCGATCTCTATCGATGCCACTGTCCGAAGGACAGGGCATTAATGCACTCCCATAGGGTGCATCGATGCCACCGCCAGCAGGGCGGGGCATTAACGGGCTCGAAGGGATTTGAACCCTCGGCCATCGGGTTTCTGCACGCAGCAGCAACGCCGCAGGCGTTAAAAGCCCGGTGCTCTGCCTAGCTGAGCTACGAGCCCTTCCAAAGCTAATCATAGTAGGAATCTGGAGGACTGGAGTATCGTCGTGGTGCACCAGTGACTCAATGCATTCATGCATAATAAGGGTTTCCTGCCGTTCATATCAACACAGCGTTGACGACTCCTTCCTGTCCTGGCCGGTTGGTCACCTGCGCCGAGCCCAAATTTGTATTGATGATCGCTCCTTTTGTGATGATATTCCGCCGGGTATAGTATTGATTTGCCGGGTTTCCCTCAACGGTCTCGATGTTACATTTCCGGGTTGTTTTATCCGCGGGATTGGTCACGTTCGCTATATCGCACCGGAAGAGACGTATCTTCTTGTTTCCACCAAAGGTGCGTATCTCCTTGCTGCGCACCGGCGCGAGGTGGGTATCAGCAGGTTCGCGCCCCAGTTCAAACTTTCGCTTTCCGCGAGATCTCACGATCCTTCCGCCGCTTTCCTTGCGTCTTGAAGCTCCTTGCCATTTCATGTTTTATTCTCCGTATAAGCGTCCCGGCCGGGACTCGAACCCGGGTCTAAGGCTCCACAAGCCCTAAGGATATCCGCTACCACATCGGGACTCGCATCATCAGTTGTGCCTATAGGTTCTTAAAGGTTATCTGACCGTTCGGGATGGATATCTTGCGCGGGTGTTCGGATAGGGTATGCGCACCAGCGTAACTTGGGGTCCCCCCTATAAAAGAAACCATTAAAGTATCAGACCCAACCAGAAGATATTATGCCAGAAATGGACTCGCGAATCAATACCATCGGGACCCTGCCGCCGAGACGGAGAGCTCACATCCGAACCAGCAGTACCGAGATGCAGCACCTCTTCATTGCGTGGATCGCGATATCGTATGCGTTCGCGCTTGTACTATCATATCCACCCCGACCCGACCCCCTCGGGTCATCCGTGATCCATAATTTCATGTTATCGCTCCTTACGGTTGGGGTATCATTCCTATTACACGAACTTGCGCACAAGGTCGTTGCACAGCGGTACAACATGTGGGCAGAGTTCCGGATGAGCTCTTCCATGTTGATGTTTGCGGTCGGGCTGGCTTATATGATGGGCGCGTTGATTGCAGCGCCGGGTGCGGTGCAGATATATGGTAACTATGCCACGAGAGAACAGATCGGACGCATCGGTGCTGCAGGTCCGCTCATGAATGTCCTGTTGGCGCTGGCTTTTACGCCGCTTGTCGGCATGAACGGCTTTCTCGGGGAGATCGGAAGTTTTGGCGTGCTGATCAATCTATGGCTTGCCGCATTCAACATGCTGCCGTTCAGCGTCCTTGATGGTAAGAAAGTGCTCGCGTGGAGCAAAGGCGCGTTTGCCGGAATATTTCTTCTGATTCTTCTGGTGTGGGTGGCTTAGATATGAGCTATGGTTGCAGGATCGCCGTCACAAACTCTCCTTGAAACTTGTGATGCCGTCCCCCGCGTTTTTGAGGAGTCCCTGTGCAAGGTCCGGATACTCCCATGCGCCAAGCCCACAGTCGGGTCCTGCATATCGTATCAACGCTCCGAACCGATCATAAGCGTGCCTGAGCCGCTTTGCGATCACTTCCGGCGTCTCCATCGCGGTCACGATCTCGCCGAGCCGGGATGTCTCCTTCCAGACATTGGTCTGGTACTTCTCGTTTAACAGGGCGGTCATGCCAAAGATATCGGTTCTTGCAACACCGACACGCAGAAACATGTCGTATCGCTCCAGATCCGCTTTATCGATCAGTTCGAGATAATCAGGGTTTGCAGCGGATTCCACGCCGACCACATTGATCGAGTCGGACTCGCACGCAAGCGTATAGTGGATCGGCGAGTGCAGGTGTATCTGGATATCGACGTTGGAGGATTTCGCTGAGAGGTCAAGCGCATGGATGATTTCATCGTCACTGAACATGATCTCGGGGTTGATCCCGATGCTCGGCTCATCGATGCTGATGACAGCCACATCAAACGACGACTTTGTAGAGAGCGCCTTTGCAACGAACCGATCAACGCTCCTCGCACAGAGGTCAAGTATGTCAGGATATGCTGCGCTGCCAAACTGTTTCAGGTATAGCTCGACTGCGCCTGTGACACAGACCCTGATCCTCAATCGCTCCCCGGTTTCCTCGAGATACTCCCTTGCAACTGGTTCGATGGCAGAGAGTTCGATTATCTCTGCCGACTCCTCCTTAACGAGAAAAGGTGCCTCGCCACACGCAGGATCGTTAATGATCCTTAGGAACTGCTGGTTCATATCCTGAAACTGCGGATATGTCGGGACATCAAGTCCTGCCGCGATCTTCTGGCGCATGCAGTCGCGAATGGCTTCGGTCACCCCGGGGTCGCCATACCGCCCGTCAGCGAATGCTTGATGCACACGTTCCCGCTGCCCTTCGTGAAGCGGATAACTCCCGATGTCATCGAATATGATCTCCATGTTGTTTGATAGGCGTCTTTGCTGATGTAAACGTATCGGAGGGATCGTCGGTCTTACGTGATACCGCCATCTGCCCCCCAGATGGCGAGGTCAAGTTAATAGCCACCCGGATCAATCACAAAACGATGATCTCGGTCACAGTGGTCTCGCGAGGAAAGTACGGAGAGCGTGCAATCCGGACGATAGGGGAGATGACCGACTTTGAGGTGACAGAAGTTCCGATCCCTGAGGACCTGCCTGATTTCATCGAGGATACCGAACCGTATACGAAAGATGCTGATCTGGCGTCTGATCTGGTGATCATCTTTGCGCTTCATCCTGATCTCACACCAGCATTCGCAGCGTGCGCAGCAGAGTCAGGCGCTGGTGCGATCATCGTCTCAGGAAGCGACACATCCGAACTTGAAAAGATCAGGGACCGGTACCGGATACATATCCATGCAGACGAGATCTGCTGCGCGCTCGTCCCATGCGGGGATCGGGTCATCGATGAATTCACAGGGGTTCTCGGAAGACCTAAGTTCGAGATATCTGTTGCTGATGGGGTCATATCAGACGTCAGGGTCATCAGGGGTTCGCCCTGCGGTGCAAGCTGGTGGGTGGCATCGCAGCTTGTGGGCACTCCGGTTGCTGATGCGCCTTCGAAGGCAGGGCTTCTTGTGCAGCAGTACCCATGTCGTGCCGTGCGCGGCACTCGTGGTGGGATTCACAGGTCAGCGGAGATTCACAAGAAAGCGGTTGAGGCGGTGCTTGCGCGGATCGGGGGGGGGGTCATCGCGTGACCTTGACAGAGAGCACGCTGAAGGTGGCGTAAACCCGGTCACCGACCGCTATATGCATCTCAAGAAGCGTCTTTGATGGCACATCCACAGAGAGGTCAAATCCGCAGTCCAATTTTACCTGCGAAACCGGAGTCGAGGGGATAATCTCCAGAACCGTCCCTTCCAGTCGATTTCTCATTTTATCCGGTTCGGTACGCAACTCGATGTTCCCAGGATATATGTGGACTTTTACCCGCTCATCGACCGCATAATCCGACATCGCCTCGATTGCAGCATTCTGCACCGTTATAACCACATGGCCACCATCGCTGGAGACGACTGTTCCGGCGATCACATTCTCGCGGACAGGCAGACGTACCTCTTCCGTCCCCGCGGTCTCAGCCGCAGTCGTTGCGACATGCCGGATCTTATCCATCAGATCGGTCACAGTGAACGGCTTGGTGATATAATCGTTTGCTCCGGCTTTCATCGCTCGGTCGATGGTGTCCGGCGAATCGAGCGCAGAGATCGCGAGGATTCGTGCATCCGGATCCTGCTTTCTAATTTCCTTGATCACAGTGATCCCGTCCATCTTCGACATCACGATATCCATGGTCACGACATCGGGTCGCAGCCCCGTATCCACCAGTTCGCGATACTTTGTGATCGCTTCCTCGCCATCGGCGGCAACTCCCACGAGTTCATACCCGGAACGTGCATCATAAGTCCCTATAATGTCTACGAGCATCTCCCGCATGTATTCCGCATCATCTACGATCATGACTCTCTTCGACATCATAGATAATAGATGACTCAAACCAGATAAATATATCGAAACGATGGGGGTGTGATCCGGGTGTCAGGTACCCGGGTGATCCCGGTTACATCCACACCCGCACCGTTCACACCCCGATCGCCTCTGCGAGCGTGAATCGCCCGAGATAGAGAGCGCTTCCGATGACCGCGCCTTTCGCGCCTGCTTCCCTGACAGCAGCAATATCAGCGAGCGTGGTGATGCCGCCTGATGCGATCACAGGGATGTTGACCGATTGCACCAGTTCCGCGGTCGGCGTGATATCGATTCCACCGAGTAACCCTTCCGTATCGACATTTGTGAATAATATGCTCCCTGCTCCGAGTTCCTCGAATTTCATCCCGAGATCAACCGGCTTTAGTCCTGATCTCAGGGTCCATCCCTCGATTATGACCTCGCCTCCTGCTGAATCGAGCGCGACCATGATGCGGTCACCCCCGAACTCGTCTGCGAGTTGCCTGACAAACTCAGGATTCTTAAGCGCGGCTGTGCTCACGATCACGCGATCCACCCCGATTCCGAGCAGATCCTCGACATCCTCCATCGATCTGATGCCGCCGCCGATCTGGACGTGCGCATCGCACTGCTGGCATATATCCCTGACGATCGGTGCGTTCTTCCGCTCTCCGTGGATGGCGCCATCGAGATCGATCAGATGCAGGGTTTTTGCACCCTGATCCACCCATTCGCGGGCGATCGATACCGGATCAGGGAGCGAGACCAGTTCAGTACCCGGCTTTCCCTGCACCAGTTGCACGCACCTGCCGCCCTTAAGATCGACGGCTGGAATTGCTTCAAACGTCATTTCAAACGTCATCTTCCGCACCCTCGCCACCTTGCACCCCTGCCCGCACCTGCCGCGGACTGTAGATGCAGTACGGCTCTTCCGCGAGATAGTCGCCTGTCGCTGCATACGCCCGGGCACGGCAGCCGCCGCAGACCCGTTTGTACCCGCAGATGCCGCATTTGCCCTTCAGTCTGCTCTCGTCACGTAGATCCTCGAACACCTTCGCATGATCCCATATCTCCTTAAAATCTGCCTCCCTGATGTCTCCCGCAAGAACCGGCAGGTATCCGCAGGGATAAACCCCGCCGGTCCGCGAGATGAAACAGAACCCTGTGCCTGCGAGACACCCCTTCGTCATCGCCTCAAAACCATGCGTCTCCACACTGACCGTGACCCCTTCCTCCTTTGCACGCTGGCGCATGATCCTGAAATAGTGTGGCGCACACGCCG
>JAUVWP010000070.1 GCA_030604085.1 Methanosarcinales archaeon
GGTATTCACAAACTCACCGGTTAGACCGCTGCCGCCGATGACCATCACGGTCTCGATGTTGCGCTCACCTAACCATCTGACCGGGACGTTTAATTGCTGCGCAGCAAACTCTGCAAATTCAGATGCTGTCGAGCATCCGGTTCTTCCGATGCGTCCTGGTTCCAGTTCCTCGACGTCCTCCAGTTCGAGCACTTCCGCAAGCACATCATTGACACCGCCCGGTGCCCGGTCATAGTTCGTGTGCATCACATATATCGAGATCTCACTCTCAAGAGCGATCTTCAACGAGTCTGAGAGGCTCTTTGAGATCCTGTGGATCGGATCGTATATCGGGGTGTGGTGCGTGACCAGAAGATCCGCACCCTCGCGTGCAGCCTCTTCGAGTACATAGTCGGTGGCATCCAGTGCAACAGCGACCTTGTTCACATTGTTCCCACGATCGAGCACCAGCCCGATCCGATCCCTGTCTGAATCGTAAGCAAGTTCAGGAGGTGCAATCTCCTCGAGAATTGCAATCATATCTGATAGGCGCATACATTAGACATAAACGGGCGGGGATGATTTAAACCTTGCGATTTGACGGGTGTCACGCCTTACCCAGGCGCGTTCGTAGGAAAAGCAATATATACCCAAACGCAAACCATATCGTTACAATCGATAACAATCGAGAGGCGAATACTATGAGACGAACACCGATATTGCTTGCAACACTTATTCTGCTGATCGTGGCTATCTCAGTTTATGCTGAGGTGGAGTTTGGCACGATCGCACTGGATGCGGAGAATGTGGACTGTGCGAAGTGTCATCCCGGAGATCCTCACACGCTTCACGAGGAGAAGCTGAAGCAGGATCTGGTGACCTGCGAGGCATGTCATGGTGAGGCACTTGATATCGCAATCCCGCAGTGTGAGAAATGCCACTACGGCACGATTCACGATGTGCATATAGAGAAGGTGGAGACCGAGGACTGCACGTACTGTCATGGGGACATCAATACCCACCACAACAACGAGATCCTCGATACAACGGTCTGCGCACACTGCCACCGCGATCTCGTGGATGTGCATCAGGGATGCGAGGCATGTCACAAGACCGCGCCAGACATCGTAAAGCCGCTACAACATGCGGGAGTAACCATTCTCTGCCAGGACTGTCACACACAGGATGACCTTGTGCATATCCATGGCGAAGAGACGAACACATCGATCTGCTACATGTGCCACCGACCCGAAGGCAACAAGGAGGGGCGGGACCTGGATGCGGATGTGATCCCACACCTGATCCATCTGCCTGGTCTGGCAACCTGCGAGGGATGTCACATGCCAGAAGGCTTGGTGATCCTCCCCCTGTGCAGCAACTGTCACGACCTGACCGGGCTGCATCTGATAACGGTTGTGCCGCCAACGCAGAGGGAACTCAGCTGTTCGGTATGCCATCCTGAAACCAGCGTGCCAGCAGTAGCAGAATCGCTCAAAACCCCTGCAACAGAAGAAGTAGTAGAGATCATAGAGATAGCAGAGCCTGGGACGGAGGAACCCGAGGCGGCAGAGACAAAGAAGAGCACACCCGGATACGCAGCTTCATTGCTGGCAGTCGCGGGTCTGCTTGCTTATGCAGTCAGGCGAATGAGATAATATCAAATTCGCCATTTTTATTTTTTTACAACCTGATAGTCCCTGACGGGTTCTCAAGACTGAGCATAATGAGAAGATAATCCTTGAGATGCCTCGTTATCAGGAAATTATGCCTGACATGCTCTTTTCCAGCTTCTCCGAGTCTTCGGGCAAGTTCCGGATTCTTGAGGAGATTCGCGATCTTGAATGCCGCGCCATCGACCGAATGCGCAAGATACCCTGTAACGTCATTGATGATCTGCAGCGGGATTCCGCCTGTCGCTCCGCCGATTACCGGCTTTCCTTTCCAGAGTCCCTCTGAAACCACCAGTCCGAACCCTTCCTTCAGCGATTTCTGCATGATAACGGTCGATGCCCGCTGGAATGCATTGATCTCGATATCGGAAAACGGCGGGGACCCGAGCAGCACGTGTATGTCCTCTTCGCCATATGCCTTCTCCATAACCTCGTGATAGACGCCCATACCTTCGGGATCGTCTGATGCTACGCCTCCTGCAAGGATTAACTGGCAATCGATCCGCTTTTTCACCAGTTTATATGCATCTATCACTCCAGGAAGATCCTTCAATCGATCGAATCTTGACACCTGCGTTATGATCGGTTTATCCATGCAGATTCCATATTTATCAAGGACTCTGTCGATCTCGCCTTGCGAGAGTTCGATGTTCTTGTCGCTCAGCGGATCGATGGAGGGCGGCACAAGAAACTGCCTGATCCCGAGATCCGGTCTGGCGAACATCGGTGTCGAGAAGATGGATGCGTCATACTTCGAGATGGGTTTCCTTAGAAAGTTCCAGATAAGCGGATCAGGGTTCGAGACATCGATATGGCACCTCCATATCCACTTTCCCCTCTGCTTCACATCGATCAGTGCAGCCGGCTGGGGATCGTGGATGAATACA
This sequence comes from Methanosarcinales archaeon, assembly GCA_030604085.1. Taxonomy (GTDB): domain Archaea; phylum Halobacteriota; class Methanosarcinia; order Methanosarcinales; family Methanogasteraceae; genus Methanogaster_A. Next base: position 2,537 of record JAUVWP010000070.1, read on the forward strand.
AAATCAGAATTGAGATCCATCTCCTCTGAATTGATCCGGTTCCAGTGCAGGTACGTCTCGAACATCTCCTTTCTTCGGGTGAGTTCTCCGATCTCGCTTTTAAGATCGTCAAGAACGCTGACCGGCTCATGCTTTACAGGAACCTCGACTGCACCATTTACCCTGCCATGAAGCACATTGTGAAAAGTTTTCGTGATAGAAAAAAACGCGTCATCCCCTCTTATTATGTTCCATTCGGTCTCGATGCCAAGCCCCTTTAGTAGTAGGATCATACTGCTTAAGATCTCTGCCACGCCCCCGCCTGAGTAGGTGGCATTGATGTGCAGAACCCTGCCTGATATGTGTTCCGCAAGCAATTCAAGGTCTTCGAGCAGACTTCTCTCAACGATATCCTCATAATCCCAGATCGATCTCGTTTCGTTCATATATGCTCCCAGAAATATCCTTCAATGATCCTCACGATCTCGTTTCTCAGGGCATCCATATTTGCAAACCCATAAGGGTAGAGGTTATCCAGCTTTTCCATCAACTCATGGCTGTTGTTCCCCCGTATCCAGCGCGACAGTTCTTTGTAGTGCGCCCCGCCAAGCAGCCTGCTTGCAATGAAATAGTAGAATATTGAGTCCAGATCGATCTCCTTTATGGTTTCCAGTGCCTCGTTCATGTTTGTCACCACGTATCTCGTCGGGAATGTGACGCTGATGCACCTGATGAAGTAAAACTCCTGACCCACGTCAGCCCTGCGGCTAACATCATACATCGCCATATAATCCTCGATTATGCGGATGATCTCCTTCCGAAGCGCCTCTAGGTCTGGGAATTCACGCAGGTCAAGGTTGGCAAGCCGTTCGGCAAGCACGGGTTCGTGCAGCGCATCGATGACCCAGTACGCAAAATCGTTCGGATATCCGATTGGGAGGAAGTGGGAATCGAGGAGTGCATGGTAGATATGGTTGAAGATGGAACTCTCATCAATCTCTTTTATGGCTGCAAGCAACTCGGGAAGGTCTCTTGCCCGCTTTCCTGTAAGTTCGGACTGGTATCGCGCCCTGTAGAATATAAAATCAGTCATATCTTCCCCCATTTCAATGTTCAAATCCGGTCATGACATCATTAAATACGTCCCAGACCACGCTTGCGCCTTCCTCTATATAACACTGCGCGGCGGTCTCATAACCTCGTTCCCCAATGTATTTCGCATCATCCGGGCTTGCCAACACCGTATTAATCTTCTCTGCCAGAAGAGAGACGTTCCCGGGATCGAATGTGTACCCGTTAAGCCCATCCATCACCAGTTCAGAGACGCCGGCACCAGTGCTCACGACAACCGGTTTTCTGTACATCCATGCCTCCACCACGACCAGACCAAAGCCCTCTGTGTGGGATGGGAACACCAGCAGATCGCATCGTTTGTATGCTGCTTTCAGGACGTTATCCGGCATAAATCCAGTAAATATAACCCTATCCTCCAGTCCAAGCCTGATAACAAGTTTTTTCAGGTACACATTCCAATCAGATCCTTTCGGATGAGCCAGACCGCCCTTCTCGCTGCTTGTGAAACTGCCATTCCCTATAAGCATCAATTTTGCGTTTGGTACTTGCTGGAGTGCTTTGATTGCGATATCCTGCCCCTTTATCGGGTCCATCCTTGCCACAGCCAGAATGAGCGTATCATCCTCGTTTATGCCGAATCGCCTGCAGAACTCGTCAGACTCCGTGTCTGACGGATCGGTCCACCTATACTGGTTGATGTAAGGGTATGTCTGGTATGCCCTTCCCTGATAGCCAGCCCGTATCAAACCCTCGAGATCACGTTTGCAGCTGACGATGACCCCGCCAAAGGACTCGATGCACCGGATGATGAACCGCCTGATATGACCTGAGGTGTGGTCCAGGTTAAACGGGATGTGCCACCTGAAGACCGTTGGCGCTGCAAGCCCGATCATGTTCCCGACGAGCAACTGGTGGAAATCGTGAATATAGAAGATATCGATCGGGAGCAGTTCGAACATCTTATCTGCACAGAGCCAGTTGTACCTCGCATAAGCAGAGAACTCGACTGCGCCAACCGGTATGCGCTCGATATTATGAGTCTCTGCCCATATCCGCTCCTTAAGTCTGGTGTAGGGCGCGACATACTTGTGCTCGAGCGTGATGCTGTGTATGAGAATATCATCGACGAGCACGCGCTCTGGCCCCATCGTGCTCAGTGATATCCAGTGCGCACCATCTATCAAACCCCTCTCAATCATCAGCTTCTGCATCGGATAAACCATCTTCGGAACACCGCCAGGGGCAAACTCGTAATCCACACCCTCTGTAAGGTAGTTAAAAGGCACAGGATCCGGAAGCGTCCCGTATTTATCAAGCAACTCACCGTAGTCCAGTTTAAACCTGAGTAGGGGCGTCTGCGTGACTATACATATCTTTGGTTTATCCATGTACAAACTCCTTTAAACAGTCTCCGGTTAATATCTATCATTCCGACGCTATATTGTATAAACATGACCATCCCAAAGACCCATCCCAGATACCAGTCCCTCTGCATAAGAGAGCGTCTGACCGATGGCGTCCGCACAGGCATCACCTCGCAGGTTGGCTTGATCGCACACGGATGTGGCGAGGCGTTTGACTATCTATTAGGCGAACGCACAACCGAATCGGCGATGCGTGCGGAAGAGACAGCGGTCGCAATGCTTCTTGCTGCAAGCCGCCCGGTGCTCTCGGTAAACGGTAATGTCGCAGCGCTGGTGCCTGATGAGATCATCGAACTTGGCAGGGTTCTTAATGCAGCAATCGAGATAAATCTCTTTTACCGGACCGAAGAGCGGGTACGCGCGATTGCGGATCATCTGCGTCTACATGGCGCATCCGGCGTGCTTGGAACGCATCCTGATGCATCGCTTCACCCACTCCCGCCAGATCACCCCAGATCGCGGGTATGCAAGGGCGGCATCCATGATGCGGATGTGGTGCTTGTGCCGCTTGAGGACGGGGATCGGTGTCAGGCGCTGGCAGACATGGGCAAATCCGTGATTGCGATCGATCTGAATCCGCTTTCAAGGACTGCAAAAGCGGCAACCGTCACGATCGTCGATAACGTGGTCCGTGCGATCCCGAATATGATCGGGCTTACACTCCGGATGAAGGATCTCGATGCGGATCGGCTGGATGATATCGTCTCGCGGTATGATAACGAAGAAACGCTTCGGACTGCGATCGAGGAGATCGTGACGCGCGGGGTTGCAGAGGTGTGACCGCGTAACCAGCTTTAGGGATGTCGATAGCAATATAGAACTACGGTCATTGTGCCCAGTTACAAATGAAATAGCTCCGCAAAACTCCCGCCCTAATCTTTGGACATTTGCCCTATGGTTTCTAAGGCACAATCGAAAACTCCACTGAAAGCACTCTGATTTTATGGTGGTGTGCACGTGTTCAAACATTCGTGCAGGTCAGTTGGATGCACAACACCGCGACTGACACAAATGACATCAGTAGGAAATACAACCACAGAGGGCACAGAGGGACACAGAGGCTCGGTTTAAAAACTCTGTGTTCTCTGTGGTTAAATCCGGCGACTTTTACCGCTTGTGTGAGATCGATTTGACCACAACAAAATCGGCGGAAAACACTCGGATTTTTAGACAGTGCCTGTTAAGGCTACGTCTGTGGGTGAAGTGAATTTTTTTCACCCCACCCTCCAGACCCCCAGTCACAGCCGTTACTGTGGCGACAATCCGCCCCGCTTCGGCAGTCTTATCGCGCACCCGCCAAAGCCCTTTGCAAGCGCGTGTACCAGCGGGTCAGTCGTCTTCGCATCACCGATCCTGCCGAGCACTTCGGCAGCTCCACGCCGTACCCACCAGTCCTCATTCACGAGCACTTTGACCAGCGATTCGATTGCTCTCGAGTCCCCGATTGCGCCGAGCGCTTCGGCAGCCCGGTCACGCACGTCCCTATCATCGTCGCCAAGCGCGCTTACCAGCGGGTCGATCGCTCTCGCGTCACCGATCTTACCGAGCGCACCGGCAATCTCCCAGCGCACCTCGGGCTCATCATCCGCAAATGCGCTTATCAGCGGCAGAACCGCTCTTGGATCACCGATCTCACCGAGTGCGATGGCAGCCCGGTCACGCACGTTCCGGTCAATATCCTCAACCGTGCTTATCAGCGGATCGACCGCCCTTGGATCGCGGATCCTGCCGAGTGCCATGGCAGCCCCGCAGCGCACCTCAGAGTCGCCATCCGTAAGCGTGCTTATCAGCGGCAGAACCGCTCTTGGATCACCGATCCTACCGAGTGCCATGGCCGCCCCAGAGCGCACCCACGAGTCGCGGTCATCCAACGCATCTATCAGCGGTGCGACTGCCGGCTCAGCAATCCTGCTGAGTGCCGCAGCAATCTTATTGCGCACGTTTGTGTCTATGGGGTATCTGAGTGCTTCGATGAGCGGCAGAACCGCGGGTTCACCGATCCCGCCAAGCGCATGGACCGTCTTGTCCCGCATAGCCACACTACCTTCCATGAGCGCATTGATAAGCGGTACAACCGCGGGTTCACCGATCCTGCCGAGCGCTTTGTCAACTTCAGCACGTACGCCCACGCCATCATCACTAAGCGCGTCTACCAGTGGCAGAACCGCTTTCGCGTCTCCGATCTTACCGAGCGCACCGGCAGCGCTTCGCCGTACCTGCCAGCTTTCATCACTAAGCGCGTCTACCAGTGGCAGAACCGCTCTTACATCACATATCCTGCCGAGCGCTTCGGCAGATATCCGTCGCACGTCTTCATTTTCATCAAATAGCGCATCTGCCAGCGACTCAACCGCCTCTGGATCGCGGATCTTGCCAAGTGCCCGGGCAGTTCCCCAGCGCACCTCGCAATCACTATCGCTAAGCGCGTCTATCAGTGGCATAACCGCTCTTTCGTCACCTATCCTGCCGAGCGCCTCGGCAGATCTCCGGCGCACGTCATCGTCCTTGTCCGAAAGCGCGTCTATCAGTGGCATAACCGCTCTTTCGTCACCAATCTCGCCGAGCGAATTGGCAGCATACCAGCGCACGTAACCGTCTCCACGCTCAAGTGCAGTTATCAGCGCTTCGACCGCTTTCTCATCACCGACCCTGCCGAGCGCTTCGACCGCCCCAGCGCGCACGTCTTCGTTCTCAAGCGCTTTTATCAGTGGCATAACCGCTGGTTCACCGATGCTGACGAGTGCATCGACCGCCTCGCCACGCACATCTTCGTTTCCAAGCGCTCCAATCAGCGGCTCAACTGCGGGTTCGCCAATCTTGTAGAGTGCTTCGATGGTTTCATCACGTACCCACCGATCCACATCCACAAGCGCGTCTATCAGCAGTCGAACCGATCTTTCATTCCCAATGTTCCCGAGCGCTTCAGCAGCACCGCGGCGCACGGTCCAGTCCCCGTCTCCGAGTGATCGGGCAAGCGATTCCATGAGTTCGTTCATTTTACTTCTCCCCCTGTTTGGTTTGGTATCCCTGGCTCACGCCATCGGCACGCCTTCGGATATCGATCCGGAGCGCCGATGCCATTGTGCCGTCAATGTGATTGGCTCATGGGTGCTGCCCTATCCCGGTTGGGTAGATCGACACCCGGAGTTTCTCCCATTATTATTATCATTATGAGGTACTCCTATATAAATTTTGTGTAAGTGTGAGGTCGTCAGATATTCAGATGTTACAGAAGACCCTGTGAACCCAGGTTTAAGTGAACGGTGGATAAAATCGGTGTAATCCATGCAAACGGATTCGCTGCTGCTGTCTTGCACTGCTTCACAGAACGCTTTTGCTCGCAGACTATGTCATCACACGATATTCACGCAAAAGAGGTATTTTTTGCTGTGGTTGAATCGATCCAATAAAAACGGTAAAAGTCACCGGATCTAACCACAGAGGACGCAGAGAGCACAGAGTTTTTAAATCGATCTTTTCGGTTTCATCGAACATGCAGTCTGCATGACTCGATAAACCGGCTCACATCAAAACTCGGCGGTGCATGCATGTAACTTCCGAGCGTGGCATACTCAACCATCCCATCCATCCCGTCCCTGATGCCTTTCCCCCGGTTCATCCGGTATGCGAATCTAACATCAGGTGCGCAATCCGTCTCTGAGTAATGAAACTCATGCCCGCGAATCCTGCCTCTTGGAACGACCGGGTTACCGGATACGGTCGCATCGGTGTATCCGAGCGCCTGCAACCGGTTCGTCATCGCAGTCTCTGCCGGAAGCACGCCTGCCATCGGGTATGCGTTCCCGTCCAGGTCGATTAAGGATTCGCAGAGGTAGATCATGCCCCCGCATTCGCCATAGATCGGAACCCCGTCCGCGGCAGCGTCCCTGATCCTTTCCCCGGTCTTGCTGCGTGCTGACAGTTCCCTTGCGTACAACTCAGGATACCCGCCCCCGAAATAGAACCCATCCGCTTCTGGCAGATCGTCTGCAAGCGAACTCCATACTACGAGGTTTGCATCTCGTTTCAATGAATCGATCAGGTCGGCGTAATAGAAACAGAAAGCAGGGTCACGAGCAACCCCGATCGTAATATCGTGCCGGGCAGGGGCGACGTTGTCACCATTATCATCGCCATCAGCATCACCAACACTACTACCACTACCGCCATCCCCGCCCCCATTCGCCGCCGCGTACCCGGAATCTCGGGTCTGCTGTGCGATATCCCGGATCGCGGTAATATCCAGGTGATCCTCTGCAAGCGATGCCAGTTCTGCCACGTAATCCATGCGATAGCCCTCGTGAGCCATGTACAGCCCAAGATGCCTCGATGGAAGTTCGATGCGCGATGATTTCGGTATCACTCCGACCACAGGAACCGAGAGTTCCTGCCGGATCGCGGTTCTGACCATATCGCCGTGTCTCGGGCTCCCGACCTTGTTCAGAATCACGCCAGCGATGTTGATCCGTTTATCGAAGTCGCAATACCCCTTGACGATTGCAGCAGCGCTTCTGGAGACGCCCTTGACATCAACAACGAGGATCACAGGCAGATCGAGCACCCTTGCGACATGTGCAGCGGATGCGGTATCGTCAGACCCCATGCCGTCATACAGCCCCATCGCGCCCTCGATCACGGAGATATCAGTACCTGCTGCCGCCGAAGCAAACGTCTCACGAACGCGCTCCTCCCCCATCATAAACATGTCCAGATTCCGGGATGCGCGTCCGCATATCGCGGTGTGGTGGCTCGGATCGATGTAATCGGGTCCGACCTTAAACGGCGCAACCGCACATCTGCGTGCAAACGCAGCCATCAGCGCCATCGCGACGGTGGTTTTGCCAACGCCACTGTGAGTCCCTGCTATCAGTATTGCCGGCATGATTTTAGTGACTGTTTGGTGAAAAAAGCAGCGTGCGTCTGTGAAATCCACATCTTCGATGTCATGATACTCGGTTGGTGGCAGGTCTCATATAAGTTTTGGATTATTTGAATATTGGCGTCGATTTTTTCAGCGTGATTGCAATGTTTTTATCAGCAATGAAGAGGAAAGGGCTGTACTATAGATGAGTCCAAGAGATCCAGAGATAATGGATATGACTAACAGTTATACGTTTTTATAAAAATTATAACATGAACATAGAGATCATAGGAACCGAATCACTGGGTGTAAGAGGTCTTTGCTGCTTTGTAACAACTGCGAAGCAGAGAATATTGATCGATCCGGGTATAGCGCTGGGTTACAACAGATATGGGCTACTTCCACACTTTTTTCAGGTAGCAGTGGATGAGAGGATACAGAAGACGATCATACAACGATGGTCCGGAGCAACCGACATAGTGATCAGCCATTTTCATGGAGATCACATTCCGTTAGCAGATGCTAATCCTTA
>JAUVWP010000095.1 GCA_030604085.1 Methanosarcinales archaeon
GTACTCCCCCTTAACGGTGCTGTTGACATCAGGAACCATGTAGAACGATACCGTCTCCAGAAGGTTGGTCAGATTCCCGTAGAGCCCTGCCGCAACGATCGGGGGCGTCAGATGCGTGATCATCGTTGCGCTTCCCCTCCGCTTTGCCTGCGTACCCTCTGCGATGTTGTCCACGATGTACGGATAGATCACAGGCATGTCCTGGATCAGCATGGCAGGCCAACAGTCATCAGACGACAATCCCGACTCCTTCCCGGGAAGCCACTCCTGTGTGCCATGCTTTCCGAAGTGCAGGATCGCGTCCGCACCAAACCCGCCGGATTCCCGCTCCTGCTTGAGCCATAGGTAGAACGCGATGTACTGGTGGTGCGGCGGTATGTCTCTGTTGTGATACAGCACCGTGTTGTTCTGAAGCCAGCCGCGTGTTGGTTGAGGCGTTAAGATCACGTTTCCGAAGGAGAGCTTTGGGATCACGAAGTATTTTCCGGTATCGTTCTCCCATGTCATGATCTCTCCTGGCGGCTCGCCCCACCTCTCGATCACTTCTGCTTGCCGCTCTGCCTCAAGTTCGCCGAACCATCCGAGATACGTTTCAACAGGAATCAGGGTCGCGGTCCCGGATGCAACGAGTCTTTCAAGTTCGCCTGGCGCCCATGTCCCGATGTTTGTGCCGTTTAATGTCATCATCCTGACAAGCTCGGTCTCGTTTGGAATCTCGCCTTCAACGGTGTATCCTGACCGATTCATAGCGTTTACGATATTCTGGAGACTCGGAGGGACATTGACATAACACGCAGCGAGATTATTCTTGCCGCCACCATGGTTGTAATAGATCATCGCGATCCTCATCTCAACATCGGGGGTGCTGTTCAGATGTGCCCAGCCGATAGCCCGGTCTGCTGTCCAGTTGATCTGCGTATCGATTGGCTGGTACTCACTATCGGACGCATTCTTACCCGCGATCACGATCGGATCGATGATGCCGTCCATTTCAGGGAGTCCCACCTGAAAGCCAAGGTCCATAATCGATATTCCATGACTCGTCTCGTTTCGCCACGCGGCTGGAGCCATGTAGTATAGCCGAAGCGCCCGCATCACAGGCACATTCAATGTTTCAAGGTCTCTGATCCCCTGATCAACATCGCCCATGTTGATCCTGAACGACTTTGTACAAATGATTATATCAACGATAGTCTCGTTGTTTATGCAATAGAATTTTTTCAGATCGTCAGTTCCTGTAAATGCGGTTGGGATGACGTTCACCCCTTTTTGCTCCAGTATATGGGTGAGTCTCTCCACATCAGTCGACTTTGTGAATATCTGCAAGCTTGCGACACCTATCATCAGGTTGTCAGGATCGTACCGATAACCGGTGTTGTTGGCATACCACTCAAGATACGTTATAGTATTAAAAAACAATTCCGGAGTGTCCGGATGATAGATATATGCTTTTGGAACCGGGATCGGATCCTTTATGTTACCGATCAAGCCGCAGAAATTAACCTCAATATAGGTCAGCAGTCGTGCGATATTCTCCTCATCATAGTTGTCCCAGTACTCTTTGATGAACCAGTGTCCAGTCAGGTCGACATTTCCGAACTCGTTATCATACCACTCCGAGTGGATGCAGATGATTGGAATTCCACTTGCATTTGCGGTCTCGATCGGACCTTTCAGGTTTTCTGCAGCGCTACCACTAATATGCTCAAGGAATATCAGGTCATATCCAAGAAGATCGATTCCGCTCGGGACATCAACTGGATTGAGGAGTGTGATGTTAAGATTGCTTCCAGCGGATGTGCTTTCGATAAAATCGTGACGCTCGACCGTGATGAAGATCACTTCCGGGTTTTCGTCGATTATCTGGGTTGTGATCTCGACCCTCATTACGGCATCGACCGGAGTACTCGTCACACCGCCGTAATAGAACATGACCATATCGCGGGCATCGCTCGAAACGTTCAACTCGAACATGTTTGCGCCTATCACGGGCTTTGGATCGCCAGGATAGTTCACCCAGTAATGCCAGAACTCACCACTGGTCTCATTGTTTGCAACCCCCGCAACCGAATCAATGAATACGTAGCAGGAGTCATTGATCGTGAAATTAAAACCCCCAGATCCTGCGGCTTTTGCAAGTGCGCCGAGTGCTGTGCTGCGGTTGATCGTGTAGTTTGTGTTGCTGTTTCTTGCTGTGACGTTCAGTGTCTCGCCACTCAGCAGCACGGCATTACCCTTCCAGAACTTCTCCGGAGTGCCAAATGCGTACAGGTACCCTGTGTCCGATCCGATGAACATCGTCCCGTTAGAGATCGATGGCGATGACATGACAAAGTCACCGGTGTCATAGCTCCATCGTACCGTGCCATCGGTCGCGTTCAGTGCGTAGATCGTACCGTCTCCAGTGTTGACCCCAAAGTAGACGGTGTCATGAGCGACAGCAGGGGATGACAGAATTGCGCCATTCACAGACTTATTCCAGATTTCGCTTCCATCGGTCGCATCGAGGCAGTATAACTTCTTCATGGAGAATGACGAGCCGATATACACTTTTCCATGCGCAACCGCAGGCGAGGAGATCGTAGCCTTCAGACTGTGGTTCCAGACCTCGTCTCCTGCCATGTCAACGGCGTACATCCTGCTCTTCGTTGCGAAGAAGATCACGCCATCCTCGATTGCAGGCGTCGTTTTTAGCGCATCGGATGTGTTAAATTTCCATAGAATCGACTGGTTGCTGACATCCGCACAGTACAGCGCAGGATCGCCACCCGCGAAGAATATCCTTCCGCCGGATACCGCGGGGGATGCGTAATGACCGCTAGTACCCGGAGTATCGATGTACCAGAGTTCGTTTCCATTGAAGTCAAACGCATGTAATTTTGCATCCGAAAAACTGTTCACAAAGACCCTGTCGTTGTAGATGAGCGGCGAGGATGCGACACCCCAAGATGAAGGACTCGTCTCGATCGTCCTGCTCCACACAGTGGTCCCATTTGTTGCATTCACGCAGTACAGATCGCCTGTGTGTGAGCCGACAAACACCCGATCCCCGGACACGGCAGGCGTGGATGCACCCCCCAGACCGCCAATCGGATTTTTCCAGATAACCTCTCCTGTAGTCTTGTTCAGACAGAATAAATCAAGGTCGCCAGTACCCATCCCACCTAACCAGTTCGAGACATAAACTCGTTCGTCAACGATGCTTGCGACAGCGCAGATAAAACCGTCCCCGGTCGGGTTTGTCGTCCATAGCAGTGTGTCTGTGAGCGGCGCATCTCCACTCACGTTTCCTGTGCGCCCGGGGTCGCAGTGGAACTGGGACCAGTCTGCGGATGCAACCGTTGTGGCAAGTGCAAGCACCAGCAGAACTATGGTTGCTATTTTTGTTGTGGTTTTTGGGTTCATGGTTGGATCCTGATGATTGTTTTAACTTAAACATATCTGGTTATGCGTTGATACTGCCTGCCGCCACCTGCAGAATCACCAGCGCGTCAAGGGACGTTACTTTATTATCACCATTCAAATCGGCTTCATCGATGGTAGGAACTGCTCCGACCGCCATCCGGAGCGCGATCAGAGCGTCCGCGGTCGTAACTTTTCTATCGCCGTCGAGATCGCCTTTTATGGGCGGATCACGGAACGCATACAGGTAACCAGAGTCCGATCCCACGAATAGGATCCCATTAGAGACCGACGGCTGCGCCATGTTCCAGTTGCCTGTGTCGTAACTCCACGCAAGCGTGCCATCATCTGCATCGAATCCATAGATCGTTCCGCTATCATAGTTGGCTGTGGTGTACACCATGCCGTTTGCAACGACCGGCGATGAGAGACACGCTCCGCCCAATGTCTGATTCCAGACCTCGCTTCCATCGCTTGCATCGATGCAGTTGATCTTCTTCTCTTTGTCTCCAATGTAGATCTTACCGCCTGATATCGCAGGCGAAGAGAGCGAGCCATAAAGAGACCTGCTCCAGACCTCGGTTCCTGTCGCAATATCGACAGCGTACAGTTTCTTCTCATTCTTCCCTGTTGCAAAGTACACAACTCCATCACAAGCAGCAGGTGTTGTCGTCACCTTGTAACCTACATTAAACGTCCATTCTTCGTTGTGCGTTGCGATATCAACACAGTTCATAGCATTCCCACCGTTGAAGAAGAGTTTGTCACCATCCGTTGCAGCCGACATATACCAATCAGAACTGCCTGATGCCGAGTAATTCCACTGTTCGGCTCCATCGAAATCGAATGCGTGTAGCCGCCCATCCGAAGAGCTGACCACATATACCATGCCGTTATGGATGAGCGGCGAAGATGCGACACCATAATATCCAGGATCTGGTTCGATCGTTCTGTTCCAGATCGTGGCTCCATCGCTTGCATCGATGCAGTATAGATCGCCACTGAAATATGTGGCGCCGGCAAACACCCTCCCGCATTCGATAGCCGGTGTCGAAACACCGCCATATCCGCCGAGTACGTTGCTCCATACGATGCTTCCATTAGATTCATCAAGACAATGTAATCCAAGATTTTCAGTCCCACTGCCGGGCCAGTTAGATATGTAGACGCGACCTGTAACGACACTCGCACCACTACCGATATAACCGCTTCCGAGATCGGAACGCCATATCAAATTGGCGGTGATCGGCGCGTCTCCGCTCACATTCCCTGTGCGCTCCGGATTCAAGTGGAACATCGGATACTCTGCCGCCGCGGGCAGCAGAAGTACCGATATTGCGATCATCAGAACCACGGCGGCGGTTGCGATCGATCTGGCGATTGGAGACATCCCGGACATCTATTAAATGGTAATCGCTCCTGCTACCGCCTGCATAATCATCATGGAATCGAGCGATGTTACCGCCCCATCGTGGTTCACGTCAGCCTCTCCGTTGGGAGGAACTGCTCTGACCGCCATCTGAAGAGCGATGACCGCGTCTGCGGTGGTGACGCTGCCGTCGTGGTTGGCGTCACCGGGTCTGGCAAGGGATACATCGATCCGCACCAACATATCGGTGTTCTCTGGAGTCGATTCCATGCTATCAGCATGATACCATGTCACAACATCGCCATCATCCAGTTCATATCCATTGGGTCCGACCATCGGCATAGAATCATCAGGATAATTCACCTAGTACATCCAGTCACTCACACCATCGATTTCAGCGACGTACAACGTTCCCCATGACTCGTACCATGAATCGTTGATCGTATAACTGAATCCGCCTTTCTCTGCTGCTCTGACGATTGATGCAAGTGCACAGGTTCGGTTGATCGTGTATTCCATACCGCTGTCTGCGGTTACGTTGAACGTGCCAGAACCAAGTGATACGTCTCCGCGCCAGATGGTGGTTGGACCAAACGCATACACCTTCCCGCTGCCTACCGTAAAGACCATACCATCAGCAACAGCCGGCGATGCGCCGCCTTCGGGATAGCTCCACACAATCTCGCCGGTGCTTGCATTGAGCGCATACGTGCCCTCGAAATCCATGCTGTTCGGTTTTGGTCTTCCTGCAAAGACCATTCCATCAGCATACGCAGGAGAGCATTTCCAGTCGCCGATCTCATCTGCAACCGACGTATTCCAGATCAGGTCTCCGGTCGATGCATCAAAGCAGTATGTCAAAAAATCGGTGAACTTGTTATCCGGACCCCCATAACCTCCTGAGATGTACAGTCTTCCATCCACCAGTGCAGGTGTGGAGTCCGTTCGCTCTACGGTTTTATTCCATTTGACGGTCCCGTTTTCCGAGTACAGCGCATAAAGTGTACCATCGCCATAGAAATTGTATTCTGTGAAATATACCACCCCGTCTCCGATTGTTACGGATCCGCAGATTGAGTTATCTGTGGTAAAGTTCCAGATTTCAGCTCCTGTTGTCATATTTACGCAATATGCAACTCCACCATCTTCACAGATGTAGGCGTAACTGCCAAAGAATACCCGATCGTCCGCAACCGATACTGCAGGAGTCGATTGAGCATTCCCATCCACTGTGAAATTCCAGATCTCGGTGCCGTCTGCAACGCTTAAGCAGTAGTAGTGGCTGCCATCCCAGTCGCTTGTGAAGACCATGCCCTCTGCAATAACGCATCCACCATCGACCGCGCCCTTTCCGGTCGGCGGTTCAAACGTCCATATCCGGGATCCGTCTACCGCATCAAAGCAGCAGGTCTCGTTCGCAGAGAGAAAGACGCGACCACCGTGATACGCGGGAGTGACCCACGATCCGCATACTTTGGGGGTCGCATTGACCGGGACATTCCAGAGAACCGTTCCTGTGTATTCGTCCAGACTGACAAGATGATCCCCGCAATAGACGAACACCTGTCCCTCCGCGATCGTCAGGGATGACGGGAAATCGGCGCCGATGTCATCACTGATCCATGCCGTATGGTTTGTGACAGGTGCGTTTGATGTTGAATATCCTGTGTGTTCCACATCACAATGGAACTGCGTCCAGTCCGATGCGGACGCCAGTGGTAGGGTGAGCGCAAGCGTCACCATCGTCAATATAATTATTGTTTTTATATTCATGAGTTTGCCTCCATGTTGTTTGATATAGGCATATATTATTTGCCGTGACATCCACTCCAATTGTCTTAATTTAAATGTTTCCATGATGTTCAAAAAATCCTACGAAGTTGCTGTCTGCAATATCATCAGCGCATCAAGCGATGTCACTTTACCATCTCCATTCATATCAGCCTCCTTGACAGCAGCGACATCGCCGACCGCCATTTCGAGTGCAATAACCGTATCCGCTGCCGTAACCATCCCATCATGGTTGAGATCGCCTCTTCTTCCGACACAGTACACGCATCCGCCATCGGTTCCGAAATAGACCAGCCCATCAGAGATCGCAGCCCCCTACAGGATATATCCGTCGTCCGGAGGGTTGTACTCCCATGCAAGTTCCGCAGACGTCCCGCAGTCCCGCAGGCAGTAGAGCGACCCACCCTCCGTCGCTGTTGTGAAATAGATGTATACACCATCATCGCCGATCGAGAGGGCAGGCGAGGATTTTACGCCTTTTGGAACGGTATACTGCCAGATCAGCTCACCGTTTGAACTGTTCAGGCAGGTGAGGTTTCCTGATGAGTGTTCATGCCCACCCTGACCGACATACACCCGTCCGCCATGAATCACAGGCGTTGATGTCGAAAACCCGATACGAGAACTCCAGCCATCATCGATGAACCGCCCGTCCTCGAACCTGACCTTCCACACGTATCCGATCGTCTGCGATTTTTCAGATGTTGTGTACAC
>JAUVWP010000055.1 GCA_030604085.1 Methanosarcinales archaeon
AACCCGTAGAGGATGTGCTTCAGAAGCCGGATGAGGGAAATCTTCAAGTCCGGTTCTGTGAGGGGCTCATAGCAACATCGGGGCTATTACCACAAACAAGAGGTGCGCTATGAGTCCTACTTGACATCCAAACAGATGGATTGTTACGCGGACACCACAC
Source organism: Methanosarcinales archaeon (assembly GCA_030604085.1). GTDB lineage: Archaea > Halobacteriota > Methanosarcinia > Methanosarcinales > Methanogasteraceae > Methanogaster_A. The sequence continues at coordinate 161 of JAUVWP010000055.1, forward strand.
AGGAAGAATGGCTTCCAGCGATTCGGATGATCATGTTATTCGTTGCAACTCTTAAATTCCAAAAACGCCTCTACCACGCGTTCATTCTGCTCTGGCGTTCCGACGCTCACCCTGACAAGAGCATCTCCTGCACCGCGGAATGACAAACAATCCCGCACGATGATTCCTTTGCGTGCAAGGAGGTCGCATACCTCCCCTGACTGGTGCGGCGAGACATCCACGAGTACAAAGTTCGCTTCTGACGGATAGACCTTAAACGGGATCTCCATTAACACTCTGCGCCCGTCCTGAACAAGTTTGACACTCTGTTTCAGGTGTGCATCATCGCCAAGCGCTGCTATGCCTGCCGCAGTTGCAAGACTGCTGACCGAAAACGGGGTCGCATATCCCAGATACTCATCTCGCATCTGCTCGGGCATGACCGCGTAGCCAACCCGCAAGCCCGCAAGCCCGAATGCCTTTGAGAGCGTGCGACCGACCACCAGATTGTCGAATTCCTGCACAAGGTGTATCATGCTCCCTTCCGAGAATTCGACATACGCCTCATCGAGAAACACGACCGCATCGCAACCATCGCAGTCGCCACACCCCTCCAGGATCGTCCGGAGATCAGACTCTGGTACCAGATTTCCGCTCGGGTTATTAGGGGAGCAGAGAAAGATGACCCGCGTCTCATTGGTCACCTGCGATACGATCGCCTGCGGATCGAAGCCAAAGTTCTCGTCTCTTGATACGAAGACCGGAGTGCCGTGATGCGTGCGTGCCGAGATCGCGTAGTAGCTGAAGGTCGGCACAGGTATGATCGCTTCTCCTGGCATCAGCATCCGCATCAGGGTATCGATGACCCCATCCATCCCCGTGCTTGCCACGATGTTTGCGTCCGGGTAGCTGGTGTACTCAGATAGCGCATCGCAGAGACTCGATGCATCGCTATCGGGATATATGCTGACCTCGTTTGCGTGCTCGACTATGGCTCTGACTGCGGCAGGCGCGGGTCCGAGTGGATTTTCGTTCGATCCGAGTTTGATGATCTCATCTGCCGGGATGTTATACTGCTCGCTAATCTCCGCGATCGATCTGCCTGGCACGTACTTGGTGTTGGGGCTGGTGCTGGATAGAGGTTTCATGGTCTGTGATTGGGTTTTTGCGTGCTTGCTCAACTATGTTGTGGTTGCTCGGGAGATGCCCGGTGTTTTCTGCGGCGTTTGGACTTGATGCTTAAGCCATAGAATCCAATAACTATGTCTCAGTTTTATGGGACTTTTTAATTTCGTTGGGTCGTCCACAGCCAGCAGGGCTGACATCCCCGAGACCGCGAGAGGCCGCGGAGACGAAGCAGTAGCAGCCTCAACTCTCTTATCCTCTGCGTACTATTGCGTGCTGGCTTTGGCGATGTTGGCTTCGCCGCGTGCTTTCGTAGATCGCATTCTGCGGAACATTTGTGGCAATTTATGGAGGATCTCTCAAAACATAACTCTCACTTTTTGTTTTACATTGGATTATTTTAAATAAAACAGAAGTATTATTTCATTAACTATCACTTGTTATAATAACTAATCATAGTTGCATATTCACATTTTGATTGATAATTATATCTCAATAGTAATTTTGAAGATTAGATATAATAATTTTCCATCAAAATACCCGCTCGTATCACCCCCATATCCCTAGCGAAAACCGCACGCAGTGATAACGACCCCTCTTGCTACCGATTTTGACCTGCAGGTATGCGGATCTACCCATCTGTTGTGCAGATACCCCCCATGATGTCGGTAGGGATATGCGTATTCCTATAGTTTTTGGAATGATCGAGTTGACCCGATTATTTTCCGGCTGATAAGTATATAACCATTTTTAGTAAAAATCGCATTTGCATTAGACTTTTAAAATGTTTACTAAAATATGCTGTAGAATAATTTTATTGTAACGTATTTGATATGTTGATTCTATTATTTAATTTTAAATAAGTAAATTTAGTACTTATTGTAAAATATTGCTAAATTTAAACGAAAAGTGAGAGTTAATAGTTACCCATTTCCGCAAACATAAAGTGGATGAGAGGATCAGACTAATCGAGGATGTGATGACACGAGCAGACTGAAAAAGAGACCAGGGATCATGGTGGCGTTTGATATGGAGGATCCGTCCTCTGCGGTTCGTCTGGCAGGGGAACTGGGTAGCGCTGATGGCAATTTCGCAATCAAGGTCGGGAGACCTCTTGAGATGCAGACCGGAAAGGAGATCATCTCACGAATCAGGGACGCTACAGACCTCCCGATAATCTACGATGGGAAGATCGCGGATATCCCTTATGTCAGCGCAAAGATAGCAGAGATCGCCTACGATGCAGGCGCGGACGGTGTTATCATGCATGCGTTCGTTGGCGCGGATGCCGTGCGCGAGGTCGTGGATCTGGGCAAAGGCGACGTGATCACGGTCATCGAGATGACGCATCCGGGCTCGGTCGAATACCTCGAACCGATCTCGGAGCGGCTCATCCGGATGGTGTCAGGGCTCGGCGTCGACGGGGTGGTTCTGCCCGCCACGCGTCCGGAGAGGGTCAAGAGACTATCAGAACTGCTCGATAGTGAGAGCGAAAGTGAGACATATATCATATCGCCGGGAGTACATGCGCAGGGTGCTGAGCCAGGGGATGCGGTTACCAGCGGGGCTGATTACGAGATCGTTGGACGTGCGATCTACCGATCAGAGAACCCGAAGGACTCGGCAGAACGGATATACAGAGAGATCATCGATCGATTGAGGGGAGTTTAACATGAAACGACACCAGAAAGATTTTTTGCTGCACCTGCTCGAATCGGACGCGGTAAAGTTCGGGGAGTTCAGACTTAAGAGCGGGCGGGTCTCGCCTTATTTCGTCAACATCGCTGTCGCAATCAATACCGGCAGGAGAGCTTCCGAAACAGCAGACGCGTACGTGGCAGAGATCGTTGATGGCGCGGTCGGCACCGATTTTGATTACATACACGGTCCCGCATACAAGGGAATTCCGCTCTCGGTGCTGATCGCAGAAAAACTCTGGGGCCGGAGTCGGGGTCAGGATGCGAGGGGGATCGATCTGCGCTGGGGCTATGACCGGAAGGAAGAGAAGCGGTACGGAGATCCGTCAGAGACGAAGATCGTTGGTGACCTCCGGGACGGGGATTCTGTCCTGATCGTGGATGATGTGGTCGTTACCGGGAAGACAAAGATCGATAACTGGGCGAAACTGACTGATTACAGGGATTTGAGTCCAAAAGGCATCCTGGTAGCGGTCGATCGGCAGGAGGTCGATGAAGCTGGCAACGATACCACAGAGATGCTGACAGATGCTGGTCTAACTGTGTATCCAATACTTAAGATCACAGAGATATTCGATTACCTGCTGAACCGGTCTGTTGATGGGGTTGTGTACGTGGACGACCGGATACAAGCGGCGTTTTATGAGTATTTTAAAGAGCATGGCGTGGATCTTTAGCGTTTACACCAACCTGACTCCCAAGAATCCTCGAAAAGCTTATACCCGATTACGGCGTATTATAATGATGGGATGCTTGCATGAACCGGGGAAAAATTGTTATCATATTATGCCTGGTACTGCTATCGATCCAGATAGCCTCAGCAGATACGCTGAATCTTACCGCGGCAACGAATGAGACTTTTGCAGACAATCGAACCGTTTTAATCACAGCAAATCTCACGAACACTACAGGTTACCCGCTCAATAACACGCGCGTGAACTTCACAACGGATTGTGGAATCTTAAGCGCAGGCTATAACTATACCAACGCTTCCGGCATCGCTGTCGTAAACATCAGTTCATGGGATCTCTGTATTGCAAACATCACAGCGAAGGCCGGTGCCGTAAACGCGACGGTCAATGTAACATTTGTCGTGGGACCGATCTCGCGGATCATACTCTCTGCCAATTCATCTGGCACTGTGGACACCACACACCTGGTCACGGCAACAGTCTATGATAAGACCCGGGACGAGTTTGCGAATAATGAAAGTAAATGGCGGGTGATGCCGAATGTGACACTGAACTTTTCGATCGCTCCGCCTTCGAGTAGTACCAACGACAGCACAAACATCACCCCACCAACAAATGCCACCAATGAATTAGGCATCACAACAGCAATCGCACTGATCGACAAGTGCGCGGGAGACAATCTCATCACCGTGATGAACGTCACCAACGAGGATGGTGTCACAGTGCAGGTATCAGGTGTGATCGTCGGTCTTGCAGGCGAAGCGACAAGCATCACCGTAACCGCAAGTCCTGAGAACGTCTCTGCCAATGGCATCGATCTCTCGCACGTAACCGGCAAGGTCACAGACGAGTTTGGAAATCCACTCCTGTCGACAGGCGCGATCCGATTCAACATAACAGACACTGACCCCATCATCAAGCCGCTCAATTCGGTTGGAGAGGCAACGATAAGCATCAGACCATCGAAATTCACAGGCAGTGTAGTAGTGAACGGCACATACATCAATGTGACCGGCGACTACACGAATCTCATCGACTCGGCAACTGTGATATTCTATGCGGAAGAGCCGGCAAGAGTTGTTGTTACGGCAGACGCCACAAAGATATCCACATCAAACATCCCCGGAGTCAATATATCAACGATCACCGGAACCGTGATCGATAAATGGGGGCACACGCTTCAGGATAGAACTGTTGATTTCATTCTCACAGGTCCCGGAACTCTCTCTTCAGCCACTGGAACGATTGATTCGCACGGACAGGTAACGATCACGCTGCAATCTGCTGTCACCGGAGGCGCAACCGTTATCGCGAAGGTGCTTAATAATTCGGGATACGAGATCGAAGGAAGTATCGTTATTCAGATCATGGACAAACCTTTCATCTCGGTCATAACAACGATCGAACCGGATCCGGTCGAGCCGGGTGGGATCATCAACGTGACCACGTCCGTATCAGGGCAGGGCGACATCACAGGAATATATCTTGCTGCTCATGCGATGCTGACACTCGACAGGTCCGGGAGCATGGATCCCGATTACTACGCGGGAACTCCGCTTGATGTTGTGCTTGTGATAGATAATTCAGGTTCGATGAGTGGGTCGAAGATCGCCGATGCCAAAATGGCTGCAAAAACGTTTGTGAGCCAGTTGAGCAGTGTGAATAGGGTTGCAATATATGCTTTTGATGGTACTGACTTAGAAAGTCCGAAGATGTACTTAAATTGGGTATTATTAAATTCATCCCAGAATAGAACTCTTGTAAATGATACCATTGATGGGCTCAGTGCAGACTGTTGGACTCCTATCTGGGATACTATTGGAGTGGCATGTGTCAAAGCAAGTTATCACAGGAGTTATGCTATTCCTGTTGTGGTCGCACTCACTGATGGCGATGATTCTGGTACTAGTGGTCGGGAGAAGGGTAGTGAAGATTATGCACCATGGCATGATTGGGGTACGAGCGAATGGATCGGAACCATCACGAGGTACTACGATGGTAGCGACCACAGCATCAGCATAAATGAAAACAGGGGTGGACTGCTGAATGCACCATTTCTAATATATACGATTGGGTTAAACGTATCTCCGCATAACACCGGTTACGAAAATGGAAACAATGATCCAGGCAACTGGACTGGAGATTACTTAAAAACAACCGAGTATGATCTCTGGAGCATTTCCAGAACCTCTGATTGGAACAATAAACATGGCAGATACTATTATGCTCCAAATTCATCAGAGCTGAGTGAGATATATAATAATATTGCTCAGGAAATCAGTGATTATGATATCACCGAGATATCTTACGGCTATGATGGGTTTACGCCCTATAATTATGGGGTTCAAGCCAACATTCTTGGTAGCGGGACATGGACTGATAATTTTACAATCAACGAAACCATAAACGACCTCAAGATAGAATTAGAGTGGTCTGGCAGCGATCTGAATCTCTCGTTGACCAGTCCAAGTGGTCATGTGTATGGGGCAGGGGGTGATACAACGGGATATACTGGTGCGGGCTCAAACCCGGAGTATATCTGGATTAACCCATTCTCAGGGCAGTATCCACAGTCAGATAGGGATCATGTTGAGCCGGGAAACTGGACGATAACGGTGAGCGGAACCTTTGGTCAGGCATTTAACATCAGCTCTTACATCGACAAGAAGAGTGCTGTGCAGATCGCATCTCATGCGTTCATATCAAGTCTTGATCCTACCAGGGAGGATCGGGTCGGACTTGCGACATACAGTTATCCGAGCACGAACGAGACCTCGACGCAGGAGAGTTACGTGTGTCAGGGGAACCAGTGGGAGGGCTACTTCACGGTCGATTCTTATGCGATCCATTATTTCAACCTATCATGGGCTGATGCATCCGACCTTGATCTATACCTGTACGATGGAATAACCCTTCTCAACTCATCCGCGACCGGTTCAAATCCGGAAATGGTGAGTGCTGCACTATCGCCCGGTACAAATTACCGGATCGTGGTCAATAGAACAAACGTTATAGGAAACGATACGCAATTTGCGATCAATGTCTACAGCACAATCGAAACCGTAAATTCGGGAACCGCCACGGTCCCTCTCGAATCGACTACTGTGGATATACCCACTGTAGATTTGAACAAGACCTTCCTGATTGTTAAAAGCAGCGACGATCTTGCCGTGGACTCGTATGCCTATGCTTTCGCGATCAGAGGCCATTTTATTGATAACGATACAATAGAATTCACAAGAGGGTCCAGTTCAGGCGAGGGTGAGGTATCTTATTTTATTGTACAGGCAGACAATATAGAGGTTCAGAGCGGGACCACTACACTCTCAAAATCAGATAGTCAAGAGGATGTTACGATAACTCCTGTGGCAAATCACGCCACTAAATGCTTTGTTACGTTAAGCACGAGTTCGAACAGCAAATCAACGAAATATATAGACGAGTCATGGGTCACAGGAGAGTTGACAGCAAATAATACTCTGACGCTTACGAGGGCGGCATATGGCATATCAGAGGTCACTGTTGACTGGTTTGTAATTCGTTTCACTGATAATACAACAGTCCAGACCGGGGTGACATCATGGTCGGGTGCCCAAGCCAATCAGACCATAACTTCGGTTAACACATCAAACACATGGCTTTACTTCACTTCAAGGATGGATAATAACGGATTGGCTCATACCTCGATAAAAGGAGAGATAACAGACTCAACGACATTGACATTCTCCAAGCACTCCGATTCAACCACCGGCGCGGATGTGAGCTACTTTGTGATAGAGTTTCCAGAGGGCAGTGGTGCAACTGTCCAGAGTGGAACTGCGTCAGCAAGTTCGGGTGATTTGACAGTAGATATAGGAATAACACCGGTTAATCGCAAAAGGGCGCTTGCATTTGTCACGAATGATTGCGAAGGAATCGGAACTGCTTATGCAATGTCCTACTGGATCAGTTACTTTACGGCCGATAATAACCTGAAGATGCAGCGATGGTACACAGGAGAACCAGTAGTTCATAAATGGCAGGTCGTGGAGTGGCCTGAAGGCACGTCTGTCGGGATAGCGGACACACCTGTAAACTGGCTCGAATGGCGGGCAGAGATCAATAACTCACTCACCGATTCGATCGTCAGCTTCGATCCGATCAACGACTCCATCGACAACCTCACAGCAGACGGTATGACCGCGATCGATGAGGGGCTTTATGAGGCGAACAATGCGCTCTACGATTACTTTGCCGCAGTATCAAAACCAATCGAGAACGGCACGATCATCCTGATGACAGACGGCATCGACAATGTGGGCTACCACTCGATGATCGCAGAGGCGGAACGTGCGGCAGCAAACAACACCACCATATTCACGGTCGGATTCGGCTCTACGATCGATGACCGGGTACTCCGCCAGATCGCAAACATCACAGGCGGGGAATACTATTTCGCTCCGAATGCAACGGTCTTGAAGAATATCTTTGTAGGCATCGCAGGCGAACTTGGAAACTTCACTGCGCCCGAGCCGAAGATTACTATACGGCTCGGAAACAACGCCATCGTCGAGGGTGTGTTAGCGAACGTGACATATATCAACGACAGTGCGAACGTCACGTACTTCAATTGCATTCTTTCCGATTGCTCGGAAGGGCAGTATGAGTATGAGTATTTGAACCCGAATATCACCTACGAAGGAAACCGGACGATACTCGCGTGGGATATCGGAAACCGTCCGGATCGCATCATAACGGTTGGGAAGTACTGGAATGTGACCTACCAACTGCGGATCGATAATGCGAGCGCAGGATACGTTCCTATAATCCTTTATCCATCGTGTGTCACATACGAGGGTGCCGCAGGAGAAGGGGACTGCAGCAACAACCTTGTTCCGGATGCCAACATGGATGTGGTGGGCACACCTGACCCAAGCCCGAATCATGCAGACAGTATCGAACTCACCAATAAATCAGTATCTGGCGGACCTCCATTCCGAACATCTCCAAAGCCAGATACTGTATAGGAGTATGCATACCGGCTGACCGCGTATCTCAAAGACAAGGATAAAAACCCAGTAGTCGAGCTCGGTGCAGTCGTCGAGTTCAAAGCCACATCAGGCACGCTGTACAACTACACTCATCACAACACATCAGGTCTGCTCAATGAGACGATAGGGCTCGGAGGAGCTGCCACCGTATGGCTATCTTCGGACGTGCCCGGAACGATCACGGTATGCGCATATCACACCGCAAACGGCACCGAACTTACCCCTGCTTACAATGTCGTGATCTTCCACTCGCTCGAGTCGCCCCCGATCATCCCGCCCGCGCCGCGTCCGCGTGGTGTGATCACGCTCGAGAGCGATCCATTCATGACCGATTGGCTATCTTTAATATGGCGGAACCGATAGGAGCTACTATATGCGTAAGTGCAGAATGCGAGAATCATGTGCAGGCAAGCATCCTGTCCATACCGCGTTCCCGTGGTGTGATCGCGCTGGAACAGGTTCGCCCCGACAGTAATCCGGACAATCCTTTATGAGATCACTTATTTTCTTATTTTCCCCATAGCCATTCGCTTGTTTTGTATTAGTGCCATCCATAAATTTTTATAAGTCAGGTGACAGATGTGAGAGCTATGGCGCTTACTAAACTTACCCCTAATCTGATGGTCGAGGATGTGAATCGTACCGTTGAGTTCTATCAGGAGGTTTTAGGTTTTGAATTTGTTATGGGCGTCATAGAAGAGCTTCAGGAGATCCTGACTGCGTATCAACATGATCGGTCACTTGATTACGCGATGATGAAGTGCGGGAATGTAGAGATGATGTTTCAGGCGAAGAGAAGTCTTGCAGAAGCGCTTCCGCTGCTGCGAGGCAGGGAGATCGGAGGCACCCTTACGCTGTACATGGAACTTGACAGCGTTTCGGAACTGTATGTAAGGATAAAAGATAAGGTCACGATCGTAAAGGACCTGCACACCACTTTTTACGGAATGAAGGAGTTTTACATCGAGGATTGCAATGGCTACATACTAACGTTCGCAGAGGCGGCGTAAGATTCGGGGAACCGAAAGATCAGGCGAGGTAACGGCTCATGAGAATATTTCAGGTAGATTCGTTCACCAACAAACCATTTACCGGGAATCCCGCCGGAGTGTGTATTTTACCAGAGGATATTCCGGATTCCGAGATGTTAAATATCGCAAAAGAGATGAATCTACCTGAAACTGCATTTCTTCAAGGAAATGGCGTGGGTTATAACTTGAGGTGGTTCACACCCCATATTGAGATCGAACTTTGCGATCACGCGACTCTGGCTTCTGCCCATGTTCTGTGGGAGGCTGGAAACCTGAGCTCTGACGAGATTGCACGTTTTGATACGTTGAGCGGTGAATTAACAGCGAAAAAGAATGGTGAGTGGATTGACCTGGATTTTCCAGCCGAATACGAAACAAAAGCAGACACTCCTGTTGAGATCACCGATGCTTTAGGAGTGAAACCGATATATGTGGGTAAAAACAGGTTTGATTACCTTGTAGAAGTTGAATCAGAAGAGATGGTGAGAAACATAAAGCCGAATTTTGATTTATTGAAGAAAGTCCCATCTCGCGGCATCATCGTGACAAATATAGCAGATACTGGTAAATATGACTTTGTTTCCCGGTTTTTTGCTCCGGCTATAGGGGTTGACGAAGACCCTGTGACCGGATCGACTCACTGCTGTTTGGGACCTTACTGGGAATCTCGTCTCAATAAATCTCGATTCGAGGCTTTTCAGTTGTCTGAAAGAGGCGGGGTTGTCAGGGTTGAGGTTAAGTCCGATCGAGTTATCTTAAGCGGTCAGGCGGTTACGGTAATTGGAGGGGAGCTTATATTATAGGTGTGAACCTCTGTTTCATCGCAAGAGTTATTTCAAAACTGCATAATGCCTAAGCCCGCTGGCTGTGGCATCGATGAATCCTGCTGGGATTAATTACAAGACTGGACCAAATCGGAAGTATCGGAGATGGATAAGAATATGAAAATAGGAATTATTGGCACTGGCAGGATCGGAGAAGCGCTGATCAGAGGCGTGCTTGCCGCAGACCTCTGCCAGGGCGACCAGATTTTTGCAAGCGACGTGGATGCTGAGAGACTGGACGCACTGCATTCCGAACTCGGGATCAACACATCCACGGGCAACACAGATACCATTGGCAATGCAGAGACGATCATCCTTGCCATAAAGCCGCAGATCATCGCTTCTGTGTTGCAGTCCGTGAAACCGCAGATCGAGGGGGCTCTGGTGATCTCGGTTGCGGCAGGGGTGCAGATCAGGGCGATCGAAGAGAACCTGCCTGCCGGAGCGCGTCTGATCCGTGTGATGCCGAATATTGCATGTACGGTCGGGCAGGCGATCTCAGCGATCTCAGCAGGCAGCAATGCAACAGAATCTGATCTCAAGACCGCACGCACGATCTTTGGATCGGTCGGAAGGGTCGTCTCGGTTCCGGAATCGATGATGGATGCTGTTACCGGCTTGAGCGGGAGCGGACCTGCGTTTGTGTTCCAGATGATCGAGGCGCTCGCGGATGGCGGGGTGCATGAAGGGCTCCCGCGGGATATTGCGCTCGAACTTGCCGCGCAGACCGTGCTCGGTGCCGCTGCCATGGTTCTCGAAACAGGAGAGCATCCTGGCGTGCTTAAGGATATGGTGACGTCGCCTGCCGGAACCACCATCCGGGGGATACATGCACTCGAAGTGCAAGGGCTGCGTGCTGGCATGATGAATGCCGTGATCGCAGCAACCCGGCGGTCGAGAGAGCTTGGAGAGTGAGCGTCCCTGCCGGGAGGATCTGGAAGGTCTTCGGAAAGAATGGAAAGGCAGGAAGGCGGCGCGTCCTGTGCGCCACACCTTACGCTGCCCTCTTTTGGTTATGGATTACAGGTTGATCGCGCTGGCTGCGGCTTGCAGGATCATCAGCGCATCGAGCGAGGTGACGCTGCCGTCGTCGCTGACATCAGCATCAAGGTTCCAGCCGCCGCTTGCTGCGATCCGGAATGCAAAGCATCGCCGAAGGCAGCGCGATTGCGGCATCTGTGGGGGTGAGGGCGTCGTCCCGTTTTTGTCGATACTTGACCGTGCGGTAAAGCGCGCCATGGTGGTGAAAGCGTCTGTTATGCGATCCAACATGGTGTTTGCACTACTGACGTGCAAGTGCGCGGGCTGCTGTTGCAACCGTCCTTGGGCACAGTCCCATGCCCGGTCCCTGTGAGAACGCGATGCCGTCGATCTGTGGATCTCTTGACGATTCGATCGCTTTCCTGATCACGGATGCGATGTGGGTGGCGTGGTGCTGTGCTGCTTCCCGCGGGTGGATGCCGCCGGTCTTTGGCTGGTACGTCGCGGTCGCCTCTGCGAGGATGCCCTCTTCAATCATGATCCCCTGCTGCGAGGTTCCACGCGATGCCCTCGATTCCAGGGATGGTTCGGTGCATTGTGAGCCCGCCTGAAAAATACTGGCGTGAGATTAGAGTCTCACACCGATCTCACTCTTTTCTTCTGCGCATCAGAAGGAGCAGTCCAATCATTGTTACTGCTGGTACTGCGATAGTCGAGAATTCTGGAATCTCTACATCCAGTATTACGCCTAAGTAATTGCTTGTGTCTGAAATGGTGAATGGTCCTAAAGGCTTTTCCAATCAGCATTGATATCGAACGTGTATGTCCCTTGAAGTTTGCCTGTCGGAACTGTCACCGATAAACTGACTTCTTTGGTCGTGTATGCCGGAACAACTCCATTAGTTTCTGAAAAAACGTATGTGAAGTCTCCCGGACCATTGGATGTGTAGAGATCGGTCAATGTTTCCGTAACTGATCCGCCATTTGTCAGATTAACCTTATATGTTGCCGTTTCTCCTGACAGAACCTGATTATCGATTGGGATCACGTCTACCGTCAACGGATCTGCGCTCACCATAGCAACTGTACTTAACGTTACCAACAGTATCAATATTAATCTATTTAATTTTTTCATATAAAATCTCCTGTAAGTTGTTATTCATATCATGTGATCAAAATACCCCCCGTATTACTGCCTACCGTTACCCAATTCACCGACCGTGCGGTCACCGAATATAATTTATATCCCGATTCCCCTGCCGGGACTGTTATGGTCAGAAGGATCTCAGCCGATGATTTTGTATTTACTGAAACCTCTTGTCTGCGATCAGACCAGTCGGTCCAGTTGAAATCGAGTCTGTAGTCGCTGTACGCATCCGGAATATTATCGTATGTGAGTTCAACATCGAAGGTATCATTGAAATTCTCGGTGTTTGTGACTTTAACCATGATGGTTACCGAAGCACCGGAACTCACCATGGTGTCGGTTGGGATC
>JAUVWP010000153.1 GCA_030604085.1 Methanosarcinales archaeon
GCTGGAGGCACATCTGGATGCGACATCTTCAGGGATTGCCCCGTTTGTTGAGGGGGCGGCGCCTGAGCTGCATTTCCCACGCATGATAGGGTGGTTTCGTCGTGCGGGCATGGAGGAGGTTACTGCCCGGACATTCGTGGGGGATGTCTGCGCCCCGCTATCTGAGGAGATGCGAAGCGCACTTACTGCGCTCATTGAGATGCGGTGGGTGGATGTGGTAGCTGAGTTGTCAGAAGGGGATTGGGCTGAGTTTCAACGGCTGTGTTTGGCTGAGTCGCCGGAGTTTATTCTGGGTCTTCCGGATTACTACGCGTTTTATACGTATTCGATGTTCAGGGGGAGGGTGAATGGGTGAATTATTTTTGGTGGGGCTTCCTCTTCCAAATGCATCAGATCCTTGATCGATCCGGTTGAATTAGAATCTTTTTGATATTATCAACACTTTTCATCACTTTGTTCGGATTAGATGGCATCGGTACTTGAGCACCTTTGTGATCCAGATTGAAATCTGCGATGATCACTTCTTCTTGTCCCTTTTTGACTTCACACAACTTATACGTCGAATCTCCGCGTTCTTTGCATCCGCCGTCTGCCAGTCCTCCAAAATACTTGTTGTTCAACTGCCCGAAGATCGAGGTACCGCCATGTCGCCCGGTATTTGCGATCAGGATGTAGGAGGGTGTTCTTTCGACGTGGCTGTGTGCCTCGTTGTGAAAGCGTTCGTTTGCAGAGTTGAATGATGGGCAGAACATCATATCGATATCGGTCTCTCTGAAGAAATGAGCTAAATCGTCGAAGTCCATGCAGATCAGTATCACAAACTTGCCAAACCGGGTCTCGTATCTGTATATTCTATCCCCCGGTATCATCCTTGGTCCCATCATCCCGTCTTCAAACGGAGACGGTATGATCTTTGGTTGGTATGGCGTATCATTATTAGATTCTATTATTACGGGGCAGATGTTCTTGTTGTCTTTGTAGAAACTGCCACCGATAACGATCATGTCAGGATATTTTCCCTTAATCTCGCCTATCCATTCTTCGTAAAGGCAGAGTTCAGATAAACAGACGATATTTGCACCATCCTTCTTGGCTATCTCGAGTGCTGAAAATATCTTTGTTTTCACCTCCTCTTTGTTTTTGAGAACGAATGGAAACGATTCAGTCAGTTCAAAACATAACTGGGCTACAGCAATCCTGACAATCTCATGTTCTGTCTCTGAAAGGTGTGCAGTCTGGATTTTAGGGCTATGGATATTTTCCTGCACGTACTCAAAAACTCTGGCAAGCGCTGCACCCTGTTCTAAAATCTCCATATCTGCCAGATTCTTGAGCTGTTCACATGCGTCTCCTTTTTTATTTGTTGGAAGATATTCACACCAGCCTCTCGCAATACTTGCCATGCTGCCCAGTGACATCGTCAGCGCCAATGGGTCTTGGGTGGGCAGTTCCTGAGCAGATCTGGCAGTCGCAAGTCCAAGCTCTTCGAGCGGCGTTTCTTGTGTCTCTCTACATACCGCCTTTGCCTTCTTCTGGATCTCGCGTATGATCTCCTTTATCAGCTCATCAATTATTGGCATCCCGCGCCGCAGAACCCGCGCTGCGCCCGGCGCCACACCCTCTGCGTTACCGATTAAGTCTGCGGCGCGTTCGCAGTATTGCCTGTAGGTTCTGAGGTCGGATTTCATGACATCGAAGTCCGTTACCTTATGAGCTTCCGAGAGCGCGTTTGCAAGATTCTCTACGGCTTCGAGGAGTGTCTCCTTATTCTTTGATCCTTTCGATGCGCTCTTCGCATCGGCAAGATATCCCTTCACCTCATTTTCCGCCCCCTCCTTCTTGAATGTTAATGTGTAGAACAACCTATAAAACGGAAGGCAGAAGCTGGATGGGTTGAAAAAAATCGCCTCATTCGACGACCTCTCGAAAAACTCAAGCGCTTTTTTCATCTTTTTTCTGAAACCCTCTTCGCTTTCTGCCCCGGTTGCCCTGAATATGGACGCCCTGCCCAGAGAATGGTTTGCAGACACCTTCACATTACTGTCCTCATCCCCTGTCAGTCGATGCAGGTCTTTCCATGCCGCATCCTTATCGGGAACGTGCTGAAAAGCAGAGCCGAGCGCATCTGCTACAGCCCGCCGCACATAACGGTCATTATCCCCTGTAAGCCGATGCAGGTCTTCCCATGCCGCATCTTTATCGGGAACGTACTGAAAAGCAGAGCTGAGCGCATTTGCTGCACCCCACCGCAGATTACTGTCCTCAGCCCCGGTCAGCCGAATAAGATCTTTCCATGCCTCATCCTTATCGGGAACGTGCTGAAAAGCAATCCCAAGCGCATATGTTGCACGCGACCGCACATTACTATTCTTATCCCCTGTAAGCCGATGCAGGTCTTCCCATGCCGCATCCTTATCGGGAACGTGCTGAAAGGCAGTGCTGAGCGCATCTGCTGCACCCCGCCACACATCACTATCCTCAGCCCCGGTCAGCCGAATCAGGTCTTCCCATGCTGCATCCTTATCGGGAACGTGCTGAAAAGCAGAACCGAGCGCATCTGCTGCACTCGACCGCACATCACTGTTTTTATCCCCTGTCAGTCGATGCAAGTCTTCCCATGCCGCATCCTTATCGGGAACGTGCTGAAAAGCAATCCCAAGCGCATCTGCTGCACCTAGTCGCACATAACGGTCATTATCCCCTGTCAGTCGATGCAAGTCTTCCCATGCCGCATCCTTATCGGGAACGTGCTGAAAAGC
>JAUVWP010000107.1 GCA_030604085.1 Methanosarcinales archaeon
ACAAGCCGGGCGAAGCCGGTTAGCTGTGGCGGTACCTCAGTCTCAAACCACTTGTCAGAGCGCATAGTGGAGGTATACATTGGCGAGTACGGGGCTCAGCACCCCATCCTGCGACGTACCTTGATCCGTCTCGAAATAGACTCCTTCTTCCATTATGCCAGACTTCAGGAATCGACCAATCAGTTGCAATAACGTCGGATCTACGATTCTCTGCCTCAGACGTTCCATCAATCGCTTATGCTCCACTGTGTCAAAGAACTTTGAGAATGCGCCAGCATCGCCGAAGGCATGGCCATATCCACCACAAAGTTGACCGGAGTGTTCATGATGATCCTGTCTAATTCAGTTAGAGTATCGTGGTAACTGCGATTCGGACGAAACCCGTAGGACGTATCCATAAAGTCCTGCTCAAAGATCGCTTCGAAAATCTTCTTTAACGCCATCTGGACGATTTTGTCCTCGACAGCGGGGATTCCGGACCGCACTCGCGCCGGTATATTGGTGAGGACTGCCACAAAATAACTCAGACGGATTGGACATCCTTGAACACGACTGCAATATCGAATAGCATTCGTGTAATTCGTACAATTCGTTTCATTCGTGTTTTATTTGTAGATTTTTTCGTAAAAAGTGATTAAATCACGAATAAACGAATGTCACGAATCCGAAGAGGGATTGTGACATTAACTCCACAACCTGAAGAGCGATCCCGACGATCCGGTGACCCGGGTTACTTCGCTACGACCCCTTACGAAACCACCACTCCCGACCAGATCACATCTTTGACTTGAATTCCTCGACCAGTTCCTGCTTGATCTCATCGTTCCGATCGCCACCGCAGACCACTCCACGGATTCCGAGGATATCAGGATTGATCCGCCTTAATACATCCAGATCCTCAAACTTGATCGTTCCGGCAAGCACCGTAGTCAGACCGAGATCGCGTGCATCATCCACAAACCGGGTCAACTCTTCCTCGCTCATGAACTCGAAGAGTGACCTGCCATCCTTGATGCCGGTATCGATCATTACCACATCGGCACCGACCTTCGCGCCAACCGCAGGGAGCAACAGTGGTGAAATGGAATTTATACGCCTATAATCTGCATACGCGGCTGCTACCGCAAATTTGTTTGAATCGTAGCCCTTTATCGACCGCACAACATTTGACAACAGCTCTTCTGCCTGATCTGTGGTCTGGATGTCGTACAATCCAATCTTGATATAATCAGCACCGGACGCGGCAGCACCAAGTGCAGCAAGCGATGCTGTACCCGGCTTGAAATTGAAATCGCCGATCGTTGCGCTGACTGGCTTTTTGGATTCGATCGCCTCGATGACTGCGCGGATCATCCAGGGGAAATTCGCACCAAGTGATCCTTCTTTCGGATTCTTCACATCGACAATATCGGCACCGCCATCAAGCGCAGCCTTTGCCTCGGTCGTGTTGATCGGGCTAACCAGTAGTTTCATGATATGTCTCCAATGATTGCACTGTTCTCGCCAGTGTAATATAATGAAATCATCGTACTGGCGGTATTTAAAAGTGTCGTTGCCCCCTGCTCACTCTACTCACTCTACCTTGTATATCCCGATCCCATCATCAGGACGCTTCTGCTCTGGCTCCGGATCCCTGATATACACAGGTCTTACATATTCCGTCCCCATAAGATGCCGGATCACCGCATCGTAACTATCAGCGTGGATCTGGATGCGTAGATGGTCGAGCTGGCGCAGGGTCTCGTTGCTTACTTCTATTACTGGCATCGTGATCATATATTTCGGGAATCGGTTAATAAAGTTGGTGATGCGGGACCGTCCCATCTACCGACATACACCCACCGGTCATATCCGGTAATGCCCCGCCCCGCTGGCGATCCATTATCAGGGAGGTTCTCAAACGTCTCCCCGGAAACCCCACAATCTCTGAGCACCTCGTAAGCGTTCCGGAGTTCTTCACCATTATGAAACGTAAAGATCAGTATCCCGCCCGTCCGCACGACCATTACAGACTCGCGCAGGATCGATGCCCACATATCCTCGTTGAATGGCTGGATCGGACCTATCATGAACCCTGCCACGCAGTCAAACTCCCGACCGAAGAACGATGACAGTTCTGTGGCATCAAGAACGATCGAACGCTCCTCGCGGAGTTGCCCGCTCTTAAGCCCGTCACAGATGTCGCATTTGTCATAGTCGATACAGATCGGGTCGCATCCGAGGTCGCGTAGCGCAGCAGTGGCGCTACCATCCCCGCAGCATATCTCGAGCACGTCTGCCCCGGATAGGTCAAGCTCGATCATGCTCCTGATCTCGCGAAATAGGCGCGATAATCGCTCGCTCCGCTCTTCAGATTCATCGTTCGATCCGCCCTCTACGCTCCCGTTTAACAGTTCGCGCACCGCTACAAAGACGCCGAGATCGAGGTACGGCATATCTTCGCGTGCGCACGATTCGCATAGCCACTGGTTCGCAAGGAAGATGGAATAATACTCAATCACTGCACTGCGTAGATCAGACGCAGCTGTTTCGATCTCTTCGCTGCCGCTTCCGAAGAGATCAGACACTCTTTTTGAAAACCGCTCATCCTTCGAGATCACGTTCGTAAGCACGAGCCAGTAGTCGATACCTTGTGAATGCACGTAAACTGCGATAGCGATCGGAATGCCGCGCTCGGTCAGTCGTAATACCCCACCCCCGCCCGGTCGGTCAGTGGTATTACCGCCGATATTCTCGAATTCTTTCAGGTAGTTCGCTGTGAGTGGCGCTTGCCTCTGATCGCTGAAACTATTTTCGGCGAGGAATATCGGTTCCGATGGGTCAAGGTGAAAGAGGTTGTGGAGGCGCATCTCCGGGTCCCGATATGCCTCAATAGACCTCTTCGCGCGGATAGATGACTATCCCCTCTGATGTGATCTCATACGGATAGATACCTTTCTTATGGTCTGATCCGCGCATCTTGAATATCTCCATGCTGCGGACACGCGTGTTATCTTCCCGCTTGTTATACAGCAGGATCGTGCCGTCGGTCACGAAGTTCTCGACACCGAATCTGCTGTACAGGTCGTCATCAACGATCTCGCAGGTCATAAGCGAGGTCAGACCGAGAATCTCGAGGGTTGTGCTCAGTTTGAGCAGTTCTATCCTGATCCTTGCAGGATCCTGAAGATTGAATCCGATGGACGTGCTCGAATCGATCACAGCTCGTTTCGCGCCGATTTCATCCTGTATCGTGATGACCTGCTCGAGGAGTGCGCGCATATCGAATGGTCGCACATCCACATATCGTTCCTGCGACGGAATCCCGATCTTTGTGGAACACGCATCGATGATCGCAAGTTTGCCCTCATCCTCGAGTGACTGCATATCCCATCCGAATCTCGACAGATTCTCCCGCAGGTAACTGGGGCGTTCCTCGGTTGCAATAAAGATACCGGGTTCGTCGTACTGCGTGGCTCCGCTGTGCAGGAACTGAAACGCAAAGTTCGTTTTTCCGGTACCGGATGTTCCGGAGAGCAGATATGTCCGATTCCTCACCAGCCCGCCTTCACACAGTTCATCAAATCCCGGTACTCCCGTAGGTACTCTATCAATCTCAATCATTGTAAGTTCCTCCAGATAACACAAACCATGCAAGGAGCGCATCAAGTTGTATTCGCTCGTTCGCACCTTCTGTGATTCTGAAATCCATTTCTCCGATTTTATCTATCAAATCAACCTTTTTGCGATCAGGAATCTCTTCGACATCAAATATCGCCCGGTATATTTGCCCGACAACGTCCTCACCGGATAGTCCCTGTCTGGTCAGCAAATCGTCCAATTTTTTACGGGATTCTGCAAAATCCCCGTTGTATGCACTCAGGATGAGTTTTCCAATCTCCTCCGGGCGCGCGGTTGCTGTTATCTGGTAGATGGCATCGCGATCGATCGCTGTGCCGAGCATTGCGGCAGCCTGTAGTGCATTGATCGCCTTGCGCATGTCACCGCGTGCCACGTATTTGACCGCATCGATCCCGTCGTCCGTGATATCGAGGTGTTCGCAGTCTGCGATATACCGAACCCTCTTCACGACCGCTTCGTCCGTGATCGGACCAAACCGGTAGACCGCACATCTCGATTGAATCGGCTCTATAATTCTCGATGAATAATTGCATGACAGGATGAACCGGCATGTTCTGGTGTACCGCTCCATCGTTCTGCGAAGCGCAGACTGGGCATCGCCTGTCAGGGCATCTGCCTCGTCTAAAAAGATGATCTTGAATTCGGCATCCCCGACAGGCGATGTTCGTGCAAAGTTCTTGATCTTGTGGCGCACCACATCGATGCCGCGCTCGTCGCTGGCATTTAATTCAGTGAAGTTGGAGTGCCATGTGTCGCCGAAGAGTTCCCTTGCTATGGATACCGCGGACGCGGTCTTGCCGACTCCAGGCGGACCTGTGAACATGAGGTGCGGTAGATTCCTTGTATGCACGTACGAAATCAACCGCCCGATTGCGTTATCCTGCCCTACTACATCCGCCAGTCTCTTTGGTCGGTACTTCTCGATCCATATTTCCTGTTTGATAGAAAACCCTCCGCATCGTGAATATGTGAATATATTGTCGGTTATATTCTTAAGGGTTCGTCTGCCAGTGGCTGTCAAGTCTCTGGGAGTACCAAGAAACACTGGCAAATTTTTAATACGACAAAAACCACAGACCGCGCGGGACAATGAAAAAGAGACTGTATGTACCGCATCTGGGACACTTTGACGGACTTAAGGAACTAATATCGGCGGCAGGCAATGACATCTGCTCGATATTCATGGCAGGCTCGCCCGATTACGTGGGCGCGGGCAGGAGCAAGCTCAGTTCGCCCCAGATCGAGGATATCGGGGAGCCGACCGAGTATGTGCAGGAGAAGTATTATCAGTGATGGGGAGGAGTGGGGGCTTGGAATTATATTGCAGGGAGAAGGAAGATCAAAGAGGTGACGGGTTCGTCTGGAAGGGTGTATATCCGAAGTTTACTTCCGACATACCGCCAAATAGGAAGGATATGCAAACTCGAGTTCGGGTATGCTACGTTATGTGCAATTTCGAACACAATATGTATGAAAAAGAAACTAAGAGACGATCATACAATAGGAGGGACGAATATCCCCCGAAAGAGTGAGCCAAGATAAGGAGAAAACAATATGAAACAATGGTATGAATCTTTATTTGAGAACTATGGTAAAAAGTATGATAATGAAAACTTTACACAGGGCACAATTGGCGAGTGTAATTTCATTGAAAAGGAAATTGATTTTAATAAGTCGCTAAAAATAATTGATATCGGATGTGGTACCGGTAGACATTCGATTGAATTAGCAAGAAGGGGTTACAAGGTTACAGGAATTGATTTGTCCGAATCACAACTGGCGCGAGCAAAAGAAAAAGCAAAAGCGCAAAACCTGCAAATCGATTTTCAGAAACATGATGCAAGGAAATTGCCATTTAAGAATGAATATGATTTAGCAATAATGCTCTGCGAAGGAGCGTTTTCATTAATGGAAACAGATGAAATGAATTATGAAATCCTCCGAAATGCAACCAATTCTTTAAAGGCTACCGGCAAGCTGATTTTTACAACACTTAATGGATTATTCCCGTTGTTTCATCCAATTGAGGAATTTTGTGCATCAACAACAGAAGAGGGGGATGCAACCTATAGTAAGAATACTTTTGATTTGATGACTTTTCGAGATTTTAATATTACAACAGTAGAAGATGATTTTGGAAATAAGAAAGAATTGGAATGTAATGAAAGATATTATGTGCCTTCTGAAATTACGTGGCTATTAAAATCACTCGAATTTAAAAAGATTGATATTTATGGAGCAAAACTCGGAGCCTTTTCAAGAGATGATAAACTTACAACAGAAGATTTCGAGATGCTGGTTATTGCTGAAAAGTAATGGCTCGCTCCATCGCACAACAGTGTATATACCCCACCCCCGTTGGTCGCTCCGGTGATAACGTCGCATACACGCGAAACGTAGACGAAAGCCTGAGCTATATTAACAAGCAAAGCCATAAGTTTTCGGCGACCGGATTTATTGGAGGTATGGAGGACAATGGAAGGAATAGGGATAGTTGATACATATGCAGACAACATCCTGGAATACGGAGTCTGCGGATACAAAAATATAAAGAGAGCAGGATATCCTGAAAAGATCGAGTGGTTAAAAGATCGCTTTTTAGAAGGTCTGAAAATCAAATCATTGTACTCAGATGAGGATGGGACTCAAGATATGATTGAGTACATTCCAGGCGAATATTGTTGGAGACCGGTTGAAGCAAGCGGAT
>JAUVWP010000079.1 GCA_030604085.1 Methanosarcinales archaeon
AAGAAGATATCAGTATAAAATTCAGCCACATCTTCATTCTCGATGATCAAACCTGCTTCCCGGTTCTTTCTTGCGCTGTTTTCATTCCAGTTGATGCTTGAGATCAGAACCTGACTGCGGTCAACGATCACACCTTTAGTATGTGTTTTGTTAAGTCCTATCTCAACGTTGTCTATTAGCTTTGCTTCAAGATTTAAATTTTCGTATGCGGCAATATCGTTCAGATACTTACCCATCTCTTCATTCTTCACTCCATACGTAGAGTCAAGCAATATCTTCACCTCACAGCCCCTCCTTGATGCGTTGATCACAGCCTCCAGGAAGGGATTTGGTTTTGGGTCAGCATGAGTGCCCCAGTTCCTGATATAGAGCTGCTCCACATAAACGGAATCGTCTGCTCCTTTTATCATACCGATGATAGATCCTGTCTCCAGTAGCGAGGTGTCCGGAGATAAAACAGGAGAAACATTGAACTTGCCTGAAACAATCTCGCTATAAAACGGACTTGTGTAATTGCCAATCAGTATTGTGCGGTCTGGCACAAAATCAGGCGGGGGGCTACCATATTTATTCCCGTAGATCGGGTCATCCGATGTGAATGGAAAGCTGTCCGTGCTTGCAGGCTTCCAATCCTCAACGAATACGCTGCTGAAATAATCTGCGGTATCCGGATTGTTTATGATAATGCCCCAGCCTCTGTTTCCAAAAGTATTGTTGATAGGCACACCTGTATTTTTCCAGTTCTCTGAGGTTACTATCGTCGTTTCATCATCTATAATCGCATATTTCGCATGATTGAATGCATATCTGTCATGAATACCCCTGTCTCCATCAGATATCATGAACCTGACATATCCACCTGCAGCAACGGTCTGGTCTGCAATATACCTTTCTTCATCGGCGATCCCGTTTACAGGTCCACCTTCAAGCATCACCTTAACTTCAACTCCCCGTTCTATCGCATCTATTATGCGATCCATCAGATAGAAGTTATGAAATTGGTAAAGATTGAGGCAAATCGATTCACTGGCGTTGTCGATTGCACCTGCGATCGCTGTAAAGCTGCTGTCAGGGGAAGTAAATACTGTCACATTCCCGTCAAACCCGAATGTCTCATAAGAGAAGTGCGACTGCCCGACGCCGTATACTCGAAAATCGTTCCAGTCTTCTGCAGAATCCGTATCCTCATATTTACCGGTGGTTTCATCTCTGTCCCGCTCCAGGATCACACCCGCCCGCACATCCCCCACAGGCGTACCGGTCCACCCATCTACAGCATCAGAGCTGCCATAAATCACAACATCCACGATCTCGCCTTTCTCATCCTTCAGGATCACTTCATCTCCGTCATTAGATAATTTTATCGTTCCGGAAGTTTTTACCATATCCGGTGTCGAATCAGAATCCACACCATACTCAAAATCTGCTCTCCGGAGCGTCTCGTCATAGAACGCGGTTGCATTATACACGAGATACAAACAACCCCCCGCAGCCATACCTGTCAATGATGGGAATGTGATAGCATCCTCAAAATCGGTTATCTGCCAGCCACCAATCTCGATTGGATCTTCGGTTGGATTGTGTATTCTTATGAATTCACCATCGGTATCCCCCTTCAGATATGTGTCGTAGTATATTTCCGTAATCATTACATTTTCGGACCTGCCCGGAGCTGAGGGATTTGCTTCGGCACAAAGAGCAGTTCCCAGGAGCATAAATACCAGAATCATCCGGATTGCTTTTATATATGGTGTTTCAACACTTCTTGATCTCTCTTCGTGTATGTCCATCATCGATCTCATCTCTATCCATCCAATGCTTTTCGTTGTTGACTCCTATCGGGGACGCAGCATATAATTTACCCCCAACCCCCCACAAGCACCCCACCTCCTCCGGGAAACGATTCTCTGCATCTTCTCTGATATTGCGTGATGGGGGTTTTCTGGCATCAGAGGGCGTTTTGGAATAATGGACACATCACGATCATCTATGGTAAAGCGCATCAGTGCGGGGGATTTGTTAGCAGTTTTGCTAACATAACATAGTTTTTCTGAAATCATTTAAGTAAGGTGCAGTTCGAATGTACTTTCTATGGCAATGTCTAAGAAGGATATGGTAAGAAGGAGCTCTAAGAAAAAGGCAGTGCTGGAAGAACTTGAGAAACAAGCTGCTTCCGGAAGTGGTGAAGCAAAGAAGAAACTTGCAAAAGCGAAGAAAAAAATGAAATGATCGTTTGAGATATTTTGGGGTGAAAGCTCATCTGCGTCCAAAAAGCATTTGTTGCCCACAACCATAAGAACCCACAATCAAATACCAAAAGTTGCGGAGGACGTAAAATGAGCGATGAAATCCGGATCGGGATTATTATATGCGACCGCTACCGCGTGTGTGCCGGAGGCAAATGTCTGAAGGCGCTTAACAACAGGGAAGGTGCATTCAGCATTTATCAGGGCAAAGAGGTGAAACTGGTCGGTTATACTGCGTGTGGTGGATGCCCTGGTGGAAATATCGAATACGCTCCGGAGGAGATGAAGAAAAACGGGGTGGATGTGATACACCTCGCCACAGGGCTGGTCGTCGGATATCCGCCATGCCCTCGTGTGACCCACTTCCGTGACTTTATCAGGGAAAAATATGGGCTTAATGTTGTGATCGGGACGCATCCTATCCCCCAGAACTACTACGAGACGCATACGACACTCGGGACATGGAACTCTCCTCGATGGACTGAGATCATCCAACCGACACTTGCGGATGAAGAGACTCGGCTGTTGTACGACTGATATCAGAGTTATGGGATTATGAGATGATGGAATGACATAATGCTGGAATTGAGCGTTCTTGTGGATAACAATACCCTGATAGATCGTTACTTCCAGGGTGAGCCAGGAGTGTCATATCACCTTCGAGACGGAGGCATCAGGATCCTGTTTGATGTGGGATATTCGGATGCGTTCATAAAAAACGCGGAAAAGATTGGTATTCACCTGCTGGACCTCGACAGTGTAGTACTCTCTCACGGGCATCTTGATCACACATGGGGTCTTTACCATCTGATCAAACGCTACACCGAAGAAAGAATGGAAAAGGCAGATTTTGATAATCCAACTCTTGTAGCCCATCCTTATACATTTTTAACCAGAACAGTTGACGGTATCCCGGAGATCGGATCTTTAATTTCAGAAGATAAGTTATCCCGCCACTTCAATATGCGATTGAGCAGGGAACCCCTGTGGCTGACTGATAACCTGGTTTTTCTCGGTGAGATCGAAAGAACGAATGACTTTGAAGCGATGGTGCCGATTGGGCGAATCCTGCGAGATGGAACTGAAGAAGACGATTATGTGCTTGACGATTCTGCGCTGGTTTATACATCACCGAAAGGGCTTACGATCATTACGGGTTGTTCGCACGCAGGGATCTGCAACATCATTGAATACGCAAAGAAGGTCTGCGGTGATGATCGAGTGGTTGACATAATCGGGGGATTTCACCTGCTTGCGCCCTCTTACGAACAACTGCAGGGAACATCTGAGTACATGAAGGAATTGCAACCGGAAACAGTACATGCCGCCCACTGCACTGACTTGAATTCGAAGATTAT
The DNA here is from genome assembly GCA_030604085.1 of Methanosarcinales archaeon. Taxonomy (GTDB): domain Archaea; phylum Halobacteriota; class Methanosarcinia; order Methanosarcinales; family Methanogasteraceae; genus Methanogaster_A. The sequence continues at coordinate 3,605 of JAUVWP010000079.1, forward strand.
GTTATCTCGAGTTGTAGACATAAGGGAGGTGGGTGTAGGCTTGAGGTTGGTGTATGAATGAACCACGTGGCTGCATGTCAGTGATTTCAAACGGTGCGAGCGCTCGATATTTTTGACTACATGCTGCAACTATATGGGCGATACATAGACGAGGGTTTTACAGGGGGTTCGGTTTAAAAACGATTTTTTCACAAAAAAATCGAGTAAAAAAAACCACCCTTCGGGAGCGGGCTTGCGATATACTCTTTCGCAAATAAAAAGAAAAACGAAAAGAGTCCGTTTGGAACCTATTATTCCTTTAGTATCAGTATCTCTGTCGCTTTGATCACTGCTTCTACTTTATCGCCTTCTTTCAGATCAAGATCTTCCACGGCTTCTTTTGTTAGCATCGAAGTCAGGACCGCGGGCGCTGCGATCTCAATCTTCACGGTAGACGCGACCTCTCCTTTCTCGATTTTCTTCACAACTCCTTTAATCTGGTTTCTTGCGCTTATTTTCATTTTTGGTGTCCTCCTTTGCTTGTTACAACCACTGTCGCGGCTGCATGATGTGCAAATATTGCAGCACACCATAAGAACATATCGCCTCATCCAACCTTCCACCAGCTTAAGCCCACACTCTGCGATCCAGCCACAACCTGGATCAACTGTTTTAATTTGACTTTTGCCATATTGTAAACCAAAATGTATTTATACAGAACACACAACTGTATTTGAAGGGAACCCGATGAAAAAAACAGCAATACTCGCGGTGATAATTCTGTTTTGCAGTGTAATTGCGCATGGGTGCATCGGAGAGCCTGCGCAGTCAGAAACAGGAAAACCGGAGTCACTCCTTATTTACTGTGGCGCAGGGATGAAAAAGCCGATGGACGAACTTGGGAGCCAATTCGAGCAGAAATATGGTGTTAAAGTGATATGCAACTATGCCGGATCCGGGCATCTGCTAAACCAGATCGAACTTGCGCAGAATGGGGATGTCTACCAGCCAGGAGCAATGTACTATTCCACAATTGCGCGGGATAAGGGGTTCATCGATTACGAAAAGTCTGTAGCTTACCATGTTCCCGTGATAGTGGTTCCGAAGGGAAATCCCGCAAACATCACCGGTCTGGATGATCTCGCAACGCCCGGGGTAAGAGTTACTCTCGGAGACCCTGAGGCGTGCGCTATTGGAAGATTAGCGAACAAAATACTGGAGAAGAACGGGATCAAGGATGCTGTTTTGGATAACACTGTCGTTTACGGCACAACCGTAAATGCACTCATACTCTACGTATCCGGAGGAGATGTGGACGCTGCGATAACGTGGGAGGAAACGGCACTCTTTGCCCCGAATGAAACGGCGGTCACGGCGATACCAGTGGAAGAGAACATCATACAGACGATACTGATAGGAACGCTTGTGTTCTCAGAAGACAAGGAAAATGCGAAGGAGTTTGTCGATTTCGTTACCTCTGATTACGGTAAAGCAGTATACGAGAAATACGAGTTCACCCCATACAAGCAAGGCGATATAGGCGATATAAATGAAACTGATCGATGATCTGATCTCTGATCTAACGGATACCGATAACGCAAGCGTCGAAGCCGGAGGCGTTACAGAAGTCCGTGACGTGCATGTAGGCTATACCTGGATCGGCGTCCTATCCCGAAACTGTGGAGTTGCAAAGAATCTTGGAGAACGACACGACTATATGGTGCGGGATATCGGGAGACTAACTGAGAAGACCGCATCCGAACTCGCAGAGTACTTGAAATCGTGGAACATGATCGAGGCGGGCATCGGTCTTGCAGCAGTCAACTCGATGATCGACCCGCGGGGCAAGGAATTGAATGTAACCGATTTTCTGCTCGAAAACGGGAGGGGCAAGAAGATAGCGATGGTCGGGCATTTTCCGATGGTTAATGACTTGCGGAAAGTTGCAGATGAACTGTGGGTCATGGAGAGGCAGCCCCAGAAAGGAGATTTGCCGGATACGGCAGCAGAACACATCATCCCACAGGCAGATATCGTTGCGATAACGAGTTCGACGATCGTGAACAAGTCAATCGAGCGGTTACTGGAGTTAAGCCAGGGGTTCACGATCGTTCTTGGTCCGAGCACGCCGATGTCTGAGGTTCTCTTCGATTACGGCGTGGACATGATCGCAGGAATACGGGTTATAGACGAGGCGAGGATGATGGCGAAGATCGCGCAGGGCGGTGGCAAGGTGAAGCAGTTTAAGGATGTAATCGAGTTTCTGGTGATGGAGAGATGAGTTCCTCCTTTCGTATTCTCTTATCCCTGCTCGCGGGCATCTTCTTTGGCTTTATCGCAATTATAATCACGTGCCTCCTCACAGCGACATCCTTTGCTGAGTTTGCAGGCGAGATCAGATCCCCCGAAATCATATCCGCCATCCTCTTGAGCCTCAAGACCTCGATTGCCGTTGTTCTCCTTGCGCTCCTCTTCGGGATCCCGGCTGCATACATCCTTGCGACAAAGCGGTTCAAAGGCAAAAATATCCTTGATACGCTGGTCGATATTCCGATCGTATTGCCGCCGCTCGTCTGCGGTCTTGCGATTCTCATCGCGTTTGGAGGGGAGGGCATCTTCAGCCGGTTTGACGTCCTGTTCACGGTAAAAGGGATAATCATCGCACAACTCTTTGTAGCGTCCCCTTTTTTGATAAGATCGGCGAAGACTGCGTTTGAATCGATCGATCGAGACGTGATGGACGCTGCGAGAACGCTCGGGGCATCGGAATTTTATACGTTCAGGAAGGTAACGGTTCCACTTGCACGCAGCGGGATAGCATCCGGTGTCGTCATGACATGGGCTCGTGCGCTCGGCGAGTTTGGCGCGACTGCGATGGTTGCCGGATGTATCCCGTACAGAACCGAGACGATGACGGTTGGAATCTACATGCATGCGATGTCAGGCGATATCAGCGCGTCTGTCGCACTCTCACTGATCTTGATGTCTTTCGCGTTCACTACGCTCATTGTATTCAAATATCTCGGAACTATCAGAGATGGAAATCTTGGAACACGGGGGGCAGCGGCACAATGATTCAACTGGACGGCATCTGCAAATCCTTTGGAGAAAACGAGGTGTTGAGATCGCTTGATCTGTCTGCAAAGAAAGGAGAGATGTTCGTCCTTCTCGGGTCGTCCGGATGCGGGAAGACGACCACGCTCTCGGTGATCGCGGGACTTACGAAGGAGGACAAGGGGGACATCTATCTGGAGGGGTCACGAATAAACGATACGCCACCCCACAAAAGGGGGATCGGATTCGTATTCCAGAATTATGCGTTATTTCCGCATCTGAACGTCTATGAAAACGTTGAATTCGGATTGAAAGCAGGGAATAAACGGAGTAAACGAGGCGGCAATAAGACTGAAGTGAAAAGGGCCCTGGAGCTTGTTGGTCTCGATGGATTTGAGAAGAGAAATCCGATGAAATTAAGCGGCGGGGAACAGCAGCGGGTTGCTCTTGCAAGGGCGATTGCAACGGAACCTGAATGCATTCTCATGGATGAGTTGCTGAGCAATCTGGATGCGGTCGCCCGTGAACGATTGAGGCACGAGATTGCACAGTTGCAGCGGGATATCGGGCTAACAAGCATCTATGTGACGCACGATCTGGTTGAGGCGATGGCGCTTGGTGACCGGATCGCGGTCCTGAACAACGGGAAGATCGAGGAGGTCGGAACGCCTGAGAAGATCTTTTATAAGCCGGAGAAAGAGTTTGTTGCGAGGTTTATCGGCATGAAGAATATATTTGAGGGGAGGAGTGCCGCGCTGGATGAGGATAACGGGGTTCTACAGATCTCGACAGGAAATTTCGACCTGACCACGGTTTTCGTGCCATCAAGCGTTGGGACTCGCGTGAAAGCGTGTGTCAGACCGGAAGAGATCATCCTCGCGAAGTCTGACCGGAATACGAGCGTGCGGAGCGCAAGAAATGAGATCGCAGGCAGAATCGTCAGCATATCCCAAAACGGTCCCCTGATGAGGGTTCTCGTCGATGTCGGGGGAGATGAGATGTCTGCTGACATAACACGGCTTGCGGTGCGTGATCTGGGATTGAAAGGGGGAGATCGGGTTCTATTGACGTTTAAGGCAACGTCGGTTCATGTGATACTATGACGACAATAGAAGAGCAGGTGAAACTGGCAGAGGAGGCGGCGCTTGGACTCGCATCCGCAACAACAGAGGCAAAGAACAATGCGCTTACACGTGTGGCTCGTAATCTGGATGAGAACAGGGATGCGATCCGGATGGTGAATGCGAAGGACGTAGAGGACGCAGAGAAAGCAAACCTCGCACCGGCACTCATCAAAAGGCTCAAGCTCGATAATACAAAGATCGATGAGATGATTGAGGGCTTACGATCAGTGATCGGGCTCGTCGATCCGGTTGGAAAGGTTCTCTCTGCAACCGAACTTGACGAGTCGCTCACGCTTTACAAAGTCTCAACCCCGATCGGTTTAATCGGCGTGATCTTTGAGTCCAGACCCGATGCGCTCGTTCAGATTTCATCGCTCTGCATCAAGTCCGGAAATGCGGTCGTGCTGAAAGGTGGAACTGAAGCTAAAAGAAGCAATCGAATACTGTTTAATTTGATAAAAGACGCAATCGAAGAGGATGCAATATTTAAAGACTCAATCCAGCTTGTCGAGACGAGAGAGGACGTGCGTGAGCTCTTGAAACTCGATAGTCACATCGATCTCATGATCCCGAGGGGCTCGAATGCGCTTGTGAGATACATCCAGGAGAACACGAAGATCCCGGTGCTCGGGCATTCGGACGGGATCTGCCATGTTTA
>JAUVWP010000014.1 GCA_030604085.1 Methanosarcinales archaeon
CTCCAACCAAGGAGCCAATGCATCGCCGTTAAACGTTCCATCTTTCTGACTGCCAGGAGGCATTCTCCACTCACTCAACAGACGGTATGCGTTCCTCGCGATGTTTTTCTGTTGCTCAGTGGGTCCTTCAACAGGGCGCTCCTCCTTCTTGGACTGAAACACAGTGCGAATGACCTCACAAAAGAAGGTAGAATCATCAGCCAACCGTTGCTCCAGCAGCTTCGGGGACTCACCATGGTGCCGATCGAAAAGGGGTAGAAATGCCCATTCGACTTGGAAAAGGTCATCGGGATTTGTATCCGAGTCATCTTGCATAGCCTTAATGACCTCTACGATGGCACCCACATCCATCGCATGAACATCTTCAGAGGAATGAAGCACTGCTTGAAGCACACGGACAGCTTGCTGACTATCCAATGGCTGCTTGCCGTATCGTAACCGTTCAAGACATTTAATTGCTTCATGCGGCCGGCCATGTTCGACCAGACGATCAACAGCCAGTTCAAGACCTTCCTCAGCTTCATAGGGGTTCGCGTTGGTCTTGGACCAGTATGGGGATTCATCTTCCTCCAAAATCCGAGCCGATCGCTCCCAAGTGTCAGGGGTAAATGGCAGGTAAGCCAAAAGCTGTCCCTTTTGTGATGGAGACCACTGCGATGTGTCGATCTCATCAACCCATTGCCACTCCCGCCCGCGAAACTTTCCCCAGACAAACCCACCCGCGAACTGCGCAAGAGACTTGGTTTCCGACTCCAGCAAAGACGGTAGAATCTCTCCCTCAACGCCATCTGCTGCAATCACGCCGAAGGCAACGCCTACGCGCCAGGGCGATTCAACTGCTCTGGCAAATTCCAGAACCGCTTCCACACCCCCCGCTACAAAAACCTCATTGGCGGCACTTTGCCGTCGATCTTCGAGTTCTTTTTGCTGCTCTCTATAGTTGCCCTTTTCCTCGTATAGATCGAAATCTCGCTCACTGAAGAGCCGCTGGTGACGATAAATTGCGTCAGGCGCTATGCTTTCGGCGACCGCCGCAATCTCATTCACCACCTCTGGTTTCATGGCCCATTCGGCATCCGCGAATTTCCTGTGTTTTGAAACCAGATCGACAAGCTCGGTCCACAACCGGAGCCGGTCTGCTTGCGGCATCGAAACGACTATATCCGAACGCAGATGAGCGAGAAGTTGATCACATGCGGGAGGCGGAAGATCATCCATGCGGTCAATGAGATCGGCAAGTTTCGATATATCTTGCTTTGCTACGCTGATCGTCAATTTTGTATAAGCGGCTATCTGCTTCCAACGCTCTTGGTGTGTTACACCTTTCGACCATTCATCGGGAATCATCTCTCTCCATGCCGGCTTGCGCGAGCCCGAAGACACCTGATGCGAGCGGGGCAGGAGAGCTAACAGCAGTTTCCACGCGACGATTGGAAGTTCTCGGTTCAGTGTTTCAACGGCGACTTTTCGATTTTCGACTGACGCGCATGTCTGGGGCAGCCATGGCAAGAAGATAGTCGTCAGTGAATTTGAGGGTCGGTTCGTCCAATTCCCTCCTGGGTCTCTTGTTGCAAGCTCACCGAGGATGATTACTACACGGATTAGATACTCGGCATTCCATGCCAAAGTCTCCAGCGCCCAGAGTATGCCAGTCATGTAGTTACTGCCCCCGATTCCATCCCCCTCTTGTGCAAAGACTGTGTTGAGGGGGCAGGGGTCACTATTCAATGCGTTCTCCACGGCATCAAGGAACTCTCCGGGAGCGGCCTCAGCCAATAATGGCAAGAGGTCATTCAGACTGGCCCAAAGCACCCAGTCTGCGCCAGCGAGAACACTCCGCACCGCAAGAATGGCAGTAGCCTCAGCCTTGCCGAAGGAACACGATGACAGAGCTTTAGGATGACTGCCGAGGAGGGCTAGACTCTCCGCTAAACCGTTTCGTAGCAAGTGTGAATGGGTGAGAACCTTACCATGAATACTTGCCACGTATCGTTCGTCAGGAAGTAATTCGAACTTTGGATCTTGCTCGCGCAGGACACTAACGGCGGCTTCTTTCAGTAAATCCAGATGCTCGTCAAATATTCTCGGTCCAAGTGCATACCATCCCTCGTAACGCGAAACGACCTTCCAGGCACCTTCCCGTTGAATCAGGGGAGTGTCCGGACGAAGTGCAATTTCATGTATTTTTCCTATCCACTCCCCATAGGCTTTTTTTGATAGTTTCTCCGCGACGGCTTTGTCAGCTTCAGAATCCTCCCTCCATGCGCCCAAAAACTCCGCGATCGCAAGGTCCGCTGCATCTGTTCCTTGAGCCCACTCCGGCATTAGTGAAAGGTTTTGAAGGCATCTGAGCAAGGAACTTAAGTTACCATCACTCTTTTGTGCAAGAATACGAGCACGTTCCTCTTTGTAGCCTGCCTTCTCCAAGGCATCCTTGATCTGATAACTCTTCGGGCTTGGGATGGAGACTCGATTCGGGTGCGGGATACCACCGGGCAGCCCCCCAAAGATGACTGTATGCCCCGCTCTTTTGGCTCTTTCGAGCAGTCTACTTCCTGATGAGTTGATATAGTCTATGTCGAAATCTACGACCAAGACATGCACCTCCCGAAGGGTCGTTATTGCACCCCATCCATCCGCACCCGATATGATGAGACAACAACCGACGGCATCGACCTTGGCATCATCATCCATGGCCGCTACATAGGCAGCAACAAAGTCTGCTGTTTGGTCAGGGAAGCGTGTGTCCAGCTTTAGCTGACGTGTGGTACCAGAAAACACCTCTTTCAGCTTCTCACACGCTGCGTCACGGTTTGTGAGAAAAACATGTGGGGTGAGTGGTGGTGGGTCGCCAATTGTTCTCAAGTCAGCCCAACGCTGCTCTGGTGTTTGTATTTTCAAAGTCGGGAGTTTCATCATGGCTTCTGCAAGCCATAGTTCAACAGCAGGAAAGTGATGCAACCAGTCAATCAAGCCCGACCCGTCTATAACACGAACGTCCTGCCAGTCATTTTGCCGGCGTCGTTTCTCCAACCAATTGACTTGCGCATCGTACTGCCAACCCCTTCTTCCAGATAAGGGTGTGACGAAGACGAATGTGGATTCGCGTCTGACTGCATCAGGTGTTGCGGCTGTTAGATCCCGGTAATCGTCTGCCGCTTTGGTCCCAGCCTTTATTCCGGTGCCGATTTCCCAGAACGATCTTCCGTCCGGGACGAACGGGTTAAAGCCAAAATCCGTATCCAAGACTCCATCGGCCCCCGGTTGCCCGATGCTGTCACCAAGTGGGAAGCATCGCTTTTTGGGATTGGGGGCGGACGCCGCAACCAGTCGGTAGACAAGCTCAACAATCAAACCCTGTGCTTCTTGGGCGTTGGCACGCACCCATTCATCGAGTTGGTTCTCCGTAATTATCCTGTTGTGCATCATTGCAAATACCCCCTCTATAATCATTTCTCGCCTCTTCAATAGACTTCAGATAGTCAGGACTTGAAAGTGCCGACACATCTTCAATTAAATCCTCCAAAGTCGCTCTCATAGTATCTGATATTAAAGATTGGAACTCTACAACGGTTAAATCCTTTACTTTCGTTTCCATAAGTGAACCCCTCTGTCCCATCATTTGGATGCAACTATAGAAAAGTCCACTCCATCGCTTATAGACCTGCGCACTCTCCCGACCTCACACATCCCGGTGCGGCACAAGATCGCACCCCCCACACGGCAGGCACATCGTCTCAGATACGTCAGCCCGCAACCCGTGCGCATCCAGAATATCGCGCTCGAACCGAGCAAGTCTGAGCAACCGATCAGCATCCGGACGTGCCGCATCCGGGCAGATCTTCGCAAGATCAGGGCGGAGCGGGTGGAGGTTTAATGTACGGAGAATCGGGATTACACCAATCCCTGCAAGCGCCTCCACACCCTTTCTCACAGTTCTGTCCGACTCCCCAAGACCGATGATGAAGTTTGCGAAGACCCGGTTCCTGCCAAAGATGCCCGCAGCATCCTTTAGCGATGCAAGCACAAAATCGAGATCCATATCGGCGCAGACGCGCCCAAAGATCTCCCGGTCCATGGTCTCCACGTTGTACTTGATCTCGACAGCGCCTGCCTCCTTCAGGCGGATGGATGAATCCACAGTCGGATACACCGATACCCCGATCGGTAGATTGTACTTTGTGAGGGATTTTACGAGATCGACAGCCCGGGTAACCTCTTCTCCGGGCAAGCGCTCGATTCCTGATGTGATAGAGATTGCGCGAAGGTTGCCGGTCCGGTATGCGTCATCAACCATTCTTCTGACTTCGCCTGCGGTTTTGGTTCTGCCTCCAAGTTTCGGGACCGGGCAGAACGCGCAGTCAAAGATGCAGGATTCGCTCAAGGTGATGTATGCCTGCTCCGGGCAGTGTATCAGCGCGGGCTCGATTCTGCCGCGCACAAGTTCCCTGCCCTTGTAAAAGATAATAACGTTATCACCGCCCGCAGCTTTTTCATCTATCCGCCGCACTATGAGAGTCGCATCGGGATCTCTCCTGTGTTCCAGTCGAACAAGATGCCCGCCTGATCTGAAGAAGAACGACCCGACTCCTGCGCCCGGTCCAGCGGTTGACGGTCCTGGCACGAGAGCTTTGGAGGTGCTTAGCAGTTCGGGCTCGATATCCGCCGAACCCTCTGCTATGAGGATCGCTTTGATTCTTGAATCCATATTATCCGGATGTTGGTTGGGTTTGCACATCAAATCATGCACCCACTGGGAGTGGTTTTTTTGATTTCTTCTGGGCGGATATGGGTTATAACAAAGATGACTAACCACAGAGGGCGCAGAGAGTTTCTGTTTTCTCTGTGGTGGTCATATAGAGTTCCAAATTACACTTGTGGGGTAGTATAACACGTATTTGTGGTGAACACCGTCCTGTTTGAAGCCAACATTGAGCACCAGAAAGACCATCCACTCATACCAAACTCATCTGACGGTGATCTTCTTCCGGCAGATGCCGTTCACATCTCCAAGCACGAGTTCTACATTCACATCCTTACCAGTAAGCTCCTGAAGCGTTTCTGTAAGATAGCCGCGCGTGATGCCGCAGAGCGGAGAATCTGTCGTGAGTCCTCGGTCCCGGAGGATATCGCGTATGAAACACTTGAATACCTTAAAGTGGATCTCACCACCCTCTACGCGGTCGATCTCCATCTCATAGCCATACCACATATTAGTACGGTAGATGAATGTGTCCAGTGCTTCCTCCACATTCTCGATTGTACCGAACTGTTTTCGTGCTTCCTTACCAAGCCGCCTGCCAGCATCCTCATCCATACTCACACATATATCCTTTGCGCTGCCCTTTTCCGTTATTTCGCTGAGCACACACGAAACTTCTCCGGCGAGTATGGTCAGTGCCTTGCTAAGCGCCTTACAATCCTTCAACTCATCCTTCAACGACTGTACCTGTATCGATTCCTTGTCGGACATGATAACGCCTCCACTCTTGTCTGGAGTTGTGACCACATAAATCTTATTTGCCACCCCATGCGCGATTCGACCCGATCTCGCGGATCACTATCCACACTTTCAGATAGGGCTCGGATCATCCCCAAGTCACCCCCGCGGGATAATGCTCCTGGCGAGATACATCAGGTCACCGCCGGGATGGGTTTACCATTAAGATAGCAGAGAGCGTCGAGACGATGAAAAGAGACCGGCTCGCCGCACCAGCGTTTGCACATCAGCAGATACGTAACACAGTGACATCTCAACGCAACCGCTGAGATGCTGGGAGATCGCATCTCTTTACTGCAAGGTCTGACTACGGCAATCCTTCACTTAATAATAATCTTTTCTCTGCAGACGCCGTCTACATTCCCGTACACGACTTGCACATCCACGTCCTTGCCAGTAAGTTCCTTCAATGCTCCTATGAGATAGCCGCGTGTGATGCCGCAGAGCGGAGAACCTGTCGGAAGCTTCCGGTCCTGGAGGATATCGCGTATGAAACACTTGAATACATTGATATAAATTGTACCATCCTCGATGTGGTCGATCTCGAGATCGTACCCATACCACGAGTCTGTACGGTATATACAGATATCCAGAGCTTCTTCCACCTTCTCGATCTTGCCGAATTTCTCTCTCGCCTTCTTACCAAGCCGCCTGCCAGCATCCTCACCCATACTCACACATATATCCTTTGTGCCGCCTTTTCCCGTTATTTCAGTGAGCACACATGAAACTTCTCCGGCGAGTATTTTCAATGCCTTACTAAGCGCCTTACAATCTTTTAATTCGTCCTGCAACGACTGTACACGTATCGATTCCTTGTCGGCCATTACTTCGCCTCCATCCCATGACTATAATTGCTGCGTATATAAGTGTTATTGTTTATTGGACGCTGTCAACTTACCCAGGTGGGTGTTTGGCAGAACGTAACGGATCATGATTGATCGGCTCCGAGCATCAACAACATTACAACTCTTGCACATCACAAATATTAAAGTACTCAGCGATCACTATGTATGAAAATACAAGAGTGATACCATGTCAATCAGATACCCTTTCATTACAGAAAAAGCAACTATATAACTGGAAGAGCAGAACAAACTCCAGTTGATCGTGGATATAAACGCGACCAAGAACCACGTCAAGAGGGATATCGAGGATATCTATGAGTTTGAAGTTGCTGCAATCAGGACACTTATCACGCCGAAGGGCAAGAAGAAGGCGATCGTAACGTTCACGGATGACGATGCAGCAACCGAGATCGCTACCAGAATAGGATTATTTTAGGTGAGTGAAGATGGGAAAACGAATCATATCACAGAATAGAGGGCGGGGCGGGCCGACATACCGGGCCCCCTCCCATAAGTACAAAGCAAAACTGTCCCACCCAAACATTAGCGATACAACCATCAGGGCAGAGATTATCGAGATCCTGCACGATCCTGCCAGGTCCGCACCTATCGCACGAATCTCCTTTGAGAATGGCGAAGAACGGCTGATCCTTGTATGTGAAAGAATGTCTGTTGGTCAAGAAGTCGATTGCGGCATAGGGGCTGAGATCAAAGTCGGGAACATACTACCACTATCCGACATCCCGGAGGGTACTCCAGTCTGCAACATCGAATCCCACCCAGGCGATGGCGGGCATTTTGCAAGGGCATCCGGGGTGTACGGGCTTCTGGTCACCCACGATGTCGGCAAGACACTGGTGCAGATGCCTTCTGGTTCGATGAAATGGCTATCCCCGAGATGCAGAGCAACGATCGGTCTGGTTGCTGGCGGCGGGCGCACAGATAAGCCGTTTGTGAAGGCAGGAAAGAAATATCACAAAATAAAGACCCGCGCGGCGAAATACCCGCGTGTGAGCGGGGTTGCTATGAACGTGATCGATCATCCGTTCGGTGGCGGCAACCGGAAACATCCAGGGAGACCGAAGAGCGTGAGCAGAAACACGCCGCCTGGGCGGAAGGTCGGAAGCATCGCGTCGAGACGAACAGGGAAACGATAATCCATGGCATACATGACACGTTTAATACCGCGCGTAATAATTCACAGGTGAAACAATGGCAAAGAAGACAAAGAAGAAACTACCGCGAAGGAAGGGAGAGTTTACATATCGGGGACATACCACCTCGGAGCTGAAGAAGATGTCTTTCCAGGAGTTTACAGATCTGCTTCCCGCATCCCAGCGCAGGAAGATAAGTAGAGGTTTTACTGAAGATCATAAGAAACTGATCCAGCGCGTCAAGGACGGACGCACCATGGTTAGAACCCATCTTCGGGATATGATAATCCTGCCGGAGATGATTGGAATTGATCTCGAGATCCACAACGGTAAAAAGTTTAGTATGGTGACGGTGCAACCAGAGATGATTGGTCATTATATTGGCGAGTATGCGCTCACCCGGAATATAGTGAGGCATGGTAGTGCAGGCGTCGGCGCAACCAGATCCAGCAAATTCGTGCCGCTTAAGTGATGCAAAATAGTATATCATAGTAATATATCAGCAAGGAGATACCAATGGCAAGGGTAAACTATTCACGCGAATCAAATCCGGAAACATCATCAAGAGCGATGGGCTACGAACTGCACATCTCACCAAAACACTCAAGAGAAATATGCGCTGCGATCAAAAATATGCGTACGCCAGTGGCAAAGCAGTACCTTGCGGATGTGGCAGTACTTAAGCGGGCAGTCCCATTCAAGCGCTACAACGACGGTGTCGGGCATCGGCGCGGCAAGATGGCTGCAGGTAGGTATCCGGTGCGGGCATCCACAGAGCTTCTCAAGGTGCTTGTCAATGCCGAGAACAGCGCTATGGACAAAGGTCTGGAACCTGACCGCATGAAAATATCACATGCTGCAACCAAGCAGGGCAGAACCATCCGCGGAATCATAGCGCGTGCCATGGGCCGCGCAACTGCGAAGAATACTGAGACAGTAACGGTCGAGATTATTTTGGAGGAGTTATAGATGACAGTCGAGCGAAAATTTGTGCAGCAGGGGCTCAACAGGGCAAGAATGGATGAGTATTTTGCCAAAGAACTTGAACGTGCTGGTTACGCTGGTATGGATATGAACAGAACCCCGATGGGAACTCAAATCACGATTTTTGCAGAGAAACCCGGAATGGTAATTGGAAAGGGCGGAAAAGTGGTTCGCAAGCTGACAAAAGACATGGATCAGTATTACGATCTCGACAACCCCCAGATCGATGTGCAGAGCGTAGGCATCCCTGAATTGAATGCGCAGTTGATGGCATCACGGATCGCAAGCGCGCTCGAGCGCGGCTGGTATTTCCGAAAGGCAGCGCACTCGACGCTTCGAAGAATCATTGGCGCAGGCGCAATCGGATGCAGGATTGTACTCTCCGGAAAACTCACAGGTCCCAGATCGCGGATCGAGAAGGTCGTGGAGGGCTACATCGTACATGCTGGTAAGCCGGCAGAGGAGATCGTGCACCGCGGGTTTTCGACTGCGGTTCAGAAACTGGGCACGATCGGCTGCAACGTCCAGATCGTACTGCCTGGCACCGTGCTGCCGGATGTGTTTAGTCTGGTAGAGGTTGAGCCACCCGAACCTGTGATTGTGGAAGAGACCGGAATCGCGACTGCAGAGATGATAGAAGCAGAAGAAGGGATAATCGGAGCGGAAGTAGAGATCACAGAAGTTGAGGTGGCTACCGAAGCGGAAATGGCAATCATAGAGGCTGAAATTGCTGGCAAGTCCACCATCGAAGCGGTGGGAGAAGGTTCAGCTATTGCGGATACCATCCAAACTACACCTACTACCCAAATCCCATCTCCAGTTGAAACAGAGGGCATCCCCCCTGAAGCACTGGCTACGGCAGAATCTCCGAATGAAACAAAAGGCACTCCCACCAAAACCACATCCAAATCCGAAACCCGTAATGTAGATGGTATCTGGGAGCACAAGCACGAAGATCTCGACTGGCATGCGATGGCGATCGCGCACAAACAGGCAAAGCCGGGCAAGCCGGAAGAGGCGATCCCGGTGGAAGAAGAGGCCCGGGTGAAGGACGGGGTCACCGAGCACAAGCACACTGGCTTCGATTACTGGCATCCGGCATCAAGGATGCACAAGGGGGCTTGAATAGATGACGAAACTTCGATCGGAAGAGATCAGGAATATGAGCCCACACGAGATGCTCGATGAACTCGAATCGCTGCGGATGGATCTGATCAGGGAACGTGCGCTTTCCTCTGCCGGAGGCGCGCCAGAGAACCCCGGATTGATTGGAGAACTGAGACGCACCATTGCGAGGATCAAGACGATCCAGAACGAGAGAGGGTTATGACGTACGAGATCACCCCTGAGAATCTGGTGTACCACACCCTGATCGGTCTTGAAACCGTGGTTGCAGAGAGCACAAATTCGGATATGGTCGGCACCAGAGGCGTGGTGGTCGACGAAACAAGAAACACGCTACTCATTACTACGGGCTATTCCGATTTTTCCGCCATGAAAGAGGCAACGGCTGCCATTCGGTCGGAAATCAGGAACACGACTCCACATAGTGGTGAACCAGATGAAGTGGGTGAACATTTTCTCGATAAAACCATCCCGAAAACGCATTCCACGTTTATCTTCAGTCTGCCGGATGACAGGAAGGTCCGGGTCGATGGGGACTTGCTTGTTGCACGTCCGGAAGACAGAATCTCAAAGAAGCACAAGAACTAAAGAAGAATCAGAAAGGAACTAAAAAGGAAGAGGAATAACCAATGGCAAGAAATATTGGATTGAATGTACCTATCCCGCTATCAGAATGCGAGGATCCAAACTGCCCGTTTCATGGCACGCTCCCTGTCAGGGGGCAGGTGCTTGATGGAGTTGTTATCAGTGCTAAGATGAACAAAACCGTGGTGGTCGAGCGCACTTACGAGAAGCGGATATTCAAATACGAGCGGTATGAAAAGCGTAGATCACGGATCCATGCCCACAACCCGCCATGTATCAATGCAAAGGAGGGCGACGTCGTCAAGATCGCTGAGTGCCGTCCCCTTGGCAAAACCAAGTCATTTGTGGTGGTGGCACTGACATGAGGGGAATCCGTTCAGCGATGACGCGCCCGTTAAACGCGGGAGCGAAATTAAACTGTGTCGACAACACCGTCGCACGGGTCGTCGGGGTCATCTCTGTGGTGGGTTACCGCGGCGTAAAGAACCGGTACCCGAAAGCAGGGATCGGTGATATGCTGGTCGTGTCTGTAAAGAAGGGAACTCCTGAGATGCGAAAGCAGATCATGCGTGCCGTGGTGATCAGGCAGAAGAAGGAATACAGACGTCCTGATGGGATGCGCGTATCCTTCGAGGATAACGCAGTAGTAATCACCGATGACGATGGCATCCCAAAGGGCACCGAGATCAAGGGACCGATTGCGCGAGAAGTAGCGGAACGGTATCCAAAGATCGCATCGGCAGCGACGATTGTTGTGTGAGTGATCGCACAATCTTCGCTAAGCCCTATACTTTTTTTCCAGCAAGCTATAATTCACAACAGTAGCCACGAAGGTAGCGGCGCAACCAACTAACTCTGTTTCATCTTTTTTGAACGTTGCTTCGCGGTGTATCCGGTAGTAGATTCGAGAAATCTCCGAAAACATCTGTTTGCATCGGATACGTCCTCGATATCCGAGTCCATGTTCGATTCCGTATGCACACAGAGTTGTTTCCCATCCATCCACGCTTCCATCCGCTTTAATGATTTGTAACCGATAACGAACTTACCATCTTCCATCTCAGCATCGCAACCGAAGCATTCCTTCAGTGTCTCCTGAATCAGGTCATCATCGAGTTTGTGCCCGCGTTTGATAGGATATTTTGTGATAGTACCACCTCAACCAAGTATTCTTTCAAATAATCCGTCGTACCCATCCGGTATTATGAGATACTCCAGCATATCGAGTTGTTTCACAAGTCCGTACATCTCCTTGTTTTTCCAAAGTCCAACCTCACTGTAATTTGTCGGCTTCAAAAAACGAATCTCGGGAAGATTCTCATATTTTGGATTCGGGATGAAACCTTCTTCCAACAGGAAGTACGAAGCCCCGCCTTTCTCCCTGAAGAAATCGTAAATAGAGGAGAAATCCCTGCAAACCCAGTTAGCCATCTTAAGCGTCTTATTAGACGAGTTTATCGTCACATGCCCGTATCCCGGCGGTATGATCACCTTATCGCCGGCATCAGCATGTACCACGATCACGTCAGATACACTGTCCCCTGCTCTTTTCTGCAACAGATACTCTGCCCCACCCTCAAGTACCTCGTATATCTCCCCGTAGTCGCCAGGGTGATCGTGTCCTGCAGTCTTCACATACTCCGTTCCGAGCATCCCTGGCGGGATCACTGTGATGTCATACCGCAGACGGTGCTCCAGGATCCTCTGGTGGTCTGCTTTGCTCAGTGAGAGATCACGGTACATGTAATACAACTCGGCGTTGGAAGCGTTTAGCTGCGAACGGTCATACAGCACGTCGTCCATGTCGTGAAGCATCCTGACATCCGGTTTTACCCCGCTTAATACATCTGAAACCATCGATTGATATGGGGGCATGTTCGTATAAAAATGCATCGCACCGACGGGACACCATAAAACCGGGACTATTCATCTTCTTTGACGTATCTTACCCCCTCGGGTTCTTCATATTTTGTTCTAATAACAATGGTACTGGAAATCCTGTTAAAGAGACGTAACTTACTATCAGGCATAGCCAACCAGCCAA
This sequence comes from Methanosarcinales archaeon, assembly GCA_030604085.1. Taxonomy (GTDB): domain Archaea; phylum Halobacteriota; class Methanosarcinia; order Methanosarcinales; family Methanogasteraceae; genus Methanogaster_A. The sequence continues at coordinate 12,241 of JAUVWP010000014.1, forward strand.
TAAGACAATCCAATGGCAGAAGAAATGCTTTTCCAAAACTTTCTAATGCCGCAACTCCAAAACCTATTTTTCCTCCTTCCCGATCTGTAACTTTTAAACTCAATGCCATTTTCCCAACAGATTGACCAGTATATCCTTCAAATAATGTCCAATAGATAAATATTAATAATCCACTAACTCCAAAACCTGCCATATTGGTAAATCCAAAATCCCAAAAAAATCCTGAAGATTCTACAATAAGATCCGACAAAACGCCTACCAACAAGATATCAATAAGCCAAGCCCAGAATCTACTTTCCCACTTGGCCAAATATATCGTCTCCATTTTCTCACCGTTCTCTACAAATCACTTTATTTTTAACACCTTTTTATCTCAAAGATGTTCCAAATCCGATTGCGCATAATGGATCGAGTGCATCCAGCCAGCAACAAACCCGTGCATCGACCGTGGCAGAGCTCTTCTCGCCCCATACTTGACAAATCAGAACCCATCCTACATAAAACCCCTCTATGAGTGGAACTGTCAATACAGGCAGTGGCACGGAACCGATCTCGCTCTACATCCTACCGAATACGCCGCCAAGTGAGCGTGTCAACTTCTCCGTGCGCCCGGATCGCCGATCGTCACCCGCGTCTACGCGCCGCCGCCCAGGCTCCCGACCACAAACGCTGCAAGTGCCACCATCATCGCTTGCTTAAACAGTCTCGACGAACCCGCGGCATCACCACGTCTCAATCGCAGTATCGCAATCAGGAAACAGAGATCCGCGAACACCACCACCGCGAGATACCAGACAGAGAATCCGATCGAAAGATACGGGATCGGGCTCAACAGTACTGCGATCATGCCGAACGCGGATGCGGCATATCCGGCATGCCTCGATCCGATGCGGATCGGAAGCGTATCAAGCCCCATCGCTGAGTCGCCATCGATGTCCTCGATGTCCTTTGCGATCTCACGTGCAATCGTTGCAAGCATCGCAAGCGCGAACAGTCCGGATGTCTGGACGAGACCCGGGATTTCAAAGAGCGCACCTCCATACAGGAACGTGGAACCGGTCAGGTATCCGACAGAGATGTTCCCGGCAAGTGCTGTGCGCTTCAGATTGCGGGCATAGGCGATGAGCATCAGGGAGTTTGTGAGAGCGATTGCGAAGCAGATGATGTTGATGGTGTATGCTAATGCGATGCCGAGTCCGAATAGCAGGAGCGAAAGGTACAGTGCTGCATTCCTGCTAACCCGCCCTGATGGTATCGGGCGCATCGGTTTGTTGATCGCATCGATGTCTGCATCGAAGTAATCATTGATCGCGTTTCCTGCGCCTGTTATCAGAAAGACAGAAGAGAATAGAAGCACCGCCCCCTGAATCGGTATCTCTGTTATGCCGTAGACGATTCCCGCACCGATGACGGCTGCAAAGCCAGCCATCGTGCAGTTGCCGATGCGGAGCAACTTGAGCAATCAACTCCCCCTCTTGACCTCGATCATCCGGTCGAGCGCGTGTTTCGCCTTCTTCTGCACATCATCAGGTACGGTAACCACGTATTCAAGATTCTCAAGCGAACGAACCACCTCTGAAAGTGTGATCATCTTCATGGCAGGGCAGATCGTGTAATCAGAGACCGCATAGAACCGTTTCGATGGAACATCCCTCTCCAGCCGGTGCAGCATCCCTGACTCGGTAGCGATAATGAACTCATTAGAACGCGAATCCCTGGCATACATAACCATCCCTCCGGTGCTGTACACCCCATCCGCAAGATCGATCACCTCTGGTCTGCATTCAGGATGTATGAGCACCTCCGCGTCCGGATGCCTCTCCTTCGCATCCATGATATCGTACGGGAGTATCTGGTGGTGCGTTGGGCAGTATCCGTCCCATGGTATGATCTTCTTCTCTGTGAATCTGGCAGCATAGAGCGCAAGATTCTTGTCAGGCACGAAGATGATCTCATCGCAGTCAAGCGACTCAACTACCTCGACAGCGTTTGCTGACGTGCAGCAGATATCGCTTTCTGCCTTCACTGCCGCGCTCGTGTTCACATAGCAGACCACACAGGCATCCGGATGCATCTGCTTCATCTCTATCAGTTCCTGCTCCGTGATCATCGCAGCCATCGGGCATTTAGCATCCGTATCAGGGATCAGGACGGTCTTATCCGGACTCAGGATGGCTGCGGACTCTGCCATGAAATCGACGCCGCAGAAGAGGATCACATCAGCATCGGTCTGGGACGCTTTAATGCTCAACGCGAGCGAATCGCCAACGAAGTCAGCGATATCCTGAATCTCAGGACGCTCGTAGTTATGAGCAAGGATAACTGCGTTTCTTTCCTGTTTCAGCTTCAGGATTTTTTCGATCATACCGCTATTTTTGGTGTGCATCTTTATAAATCGATGCGGACGGTACGAGTATCCTCACGAACCAGAGCCATACGTAGACTATCCGCACCATCTGATGTAAAATCGCATCGGAACAACACCCTTCAAACAATGACACCTATAATTGCATAGATGGCGAAAGCAACAGTAAGAAGTCCAATTAAGAGGATACCCATTGAATTAAATGGCTTATCTTCTACTTTAAGTAATGCTAGCACCTGATTGCCAGTACGACCTAACGAATACAGAAGCTTTGTGGCAATACTCGCTGCTATAAACAGATACAGCCAAACAGAGGTAAAATAGGTGGAGTAAAAGAGAATACCAAACGGTATCACAGATCCTCGAAACAGAATGAATGCGTTCAAAAATTCAAGCACCGTATGCACTCCTACCCAATCCCCAGTATTCACACTATATATCAAAATTATTATCCCCACTCCACTGAAAAAGATCACCCCCGTAAGGATTGCATCGAGAACAAGAAGCATAATTAGCTCTTTCATGCTTGCCTGTGCAACTTTGCGGAGTATCCAACGGGTTTCCAGAAGAGAGATATAATCTGGCACTAAATTAAAAACTAAAGCAAGTATAAAAATCATGCGAAACGCATCTGTCCCTTTATATAGTAAAAATTGTTGGCATGAACTGGGGTTCAGAACCACCCACACAACCGTCATAACAAATACTGCTATCATTGAAGCCACACATGATCTCTGGAAACAACGCCATGTCAGATGTCGGTCCCCAAAAATCCTATCGAACGCCTCTATGAAACACTGTGGACTTTCAACAATTGTTTGTGAGATCGACTTTGCAGCGACGCTCTTAATCCAATCTGCGGCACTTCTTTTAGCATCTGGTGTGACAGTCTCTTCCATAGCATGGAATAACAACAAGATTCCACTAATCAAGGCGACCCAAATGATTACGAGTGCACTTATTCCAACAGTCATGTGCTCACTTCTATTTCAAGATATTGAAGAGACTTTTATTTTACGTGGATACTTATTGCTCACAGGGCATATAGTTCTGTTGATTCTAATATCCTAAACACGCAGGACATCTTTAATACCCTCCCGCGCCCCAGAATAAGATATGTCACGCAAGAAACTCCAGCTCGCGCTCGACCTGCTGGAGATCGACCGTGCGATCCGGATTGCAGAGGAAGCCGCCGAGCACATAGACTTAATCGAGGTAGGAACCCCGCTTGTCAAGAGCGAGGGCATGGCTGCGGTGCGTGCGCTTAAGAAAGCGTTTCCGGATCATGGTATCGTCGCTGACATGAAGACGATGGATACAGGAGCGATAGAGGTCGAGATGGCTGCAAAATCAGGCGCTGACATCGTAGCCATCCTCGGGGGTGCTGATGACTCAACGATCGAGGATGCGGTTCGTTCTGCGAGAAAGTATGGCGTAGCGCTGATGGCTGACCTCTTATCTGTGGATGATCCGATAAATCGCGCAAAGAAGCTCGAAGAACTCGGGATCGAGTGCATCTGCGTCCATGTCGGGATCGATCAGCAGATGAAGGGCATGGATGCGCTCGCAGTCCTCAAAGACGTGACAGATGCGGTGGGGGCCGAGGTCGAGATTGCGGTTGCTGGCGGTCTCGATTCAGATGATGCCGCCAAAGCCGCGTCTCTCGGTGCCGATGTCATCATCGTTGGCGGTGCGATCACGCGTTCTGACAATGTCGCTTCCTCGGCAGAGGAGATCCGCCGCGCCATTGATCAGGGATCAGCGCAGGCAGAGTCCGCAGAGCCAGCCAGAAAACAGCCGTCTGATGAGGCGGTGATCGAACTGTTGAGAGTGGTATCGACGCCGAACATATCGGATGCGATGCACCACAAAGGCGCGATGAAAGGGATCCTGCCGATATGCACCGGTCACAAAATCGTTGGGAGAGCGATCACGGTCCGGACGCTTCCAGGGGACTGGGCAAAGCCTGTCGAGGCGATCGACCGCGCTGGCGCAGGCAATGTAATCGTGATCGACAATGGACGCGCAGATATTGCGCCATGGGGTGGACTTGCGACGCTCAGTTGCATGAACCGGAAGATCGCGGGCGTCGTGATCGATGGCGCGGTAAGGGACGTGGATGAGGTCAGGAAGTTTGATTACTCTCTGTTTGCACGTGCGATCGTCCCGAATGCGGGCGAGCCGAAGGGATATGGGGAGATCGGCGTGGAGATTGTATGTGGCGGGCAGGTTGTGCGGGATGGTGACTATATTGTTGGCGACGATAGCGGTGTAGTGGTGATTCCGAAGGAGCGGGCTTACGAGATTGCAAGGCGCGCAAAAGAGGTTTACAAGACAGAACTTCGGATAAGAGCAGAGATCGAGCGCGGGAAGTCACTTTCAGAGGTTCTGGATCTTGCGAAATGGGAGAAGAGATTGTGATGATGTTTGTTTGAACATGTTCGATAGATGTAGACTCTTCAAGCCCCAGCCGCTCCACATCGGACGAAAGTCCGAGGCATCCGCGGGTTGGAGATCGGGCGAGTGTGCATTTGCCGAGGGTGGCGCGGATTTTGGTTATCCTTTCCAGCATATGCGACGTTGCGACCAAAGGAAGCAATACATCACAGGAGTTGATTTTGTCCAACTTAATTATGCGCTGCTCCTAAGGTGAGATAAGAAAATCTTCTAGTTCTTTGAGATTTCTTGCAATTCTGTCCTTCAGAGCACCCAAAATCATAGAGTTATCTAGGTCTGACATAAGTGTTCTTGGGTCCGTTTTAAGACCAATACATTCTTTCCCCATAGCATAAGCGTACCCGATCTCAACACATGCCCCGTCATCCGGAACTCTACCATCCATAACAAAAACCACAATATCCGATTTTTGAATTTCACTAATGTCCCGCTTAAAAATTTTATCCATAGCAAATGATTCGGAGTCACCATTTGCCAATAATTCGGATAACTCGTAACCATCCCGCTGTGGTAGAAACGTCTCAAAACCCATATCTTCGAGACATTTACTCAAATACTCGTTATACTGTTTTTCAGCTTCCGAAAATAACGGACCTGCTACATATATTCTTGACATGCGTATCACAGCCCTACATTGCTTGTGAATGTTGTGACTCTTTTGGGAAGCATAACCCGCATGCCCAACAGCTCCATCTCCTCAAAGAATCCTGGATACGAGACCGCAACCGATTCTGCGGTATCGATCTCTGTATCTCCAGCCACCATTCCCGCGACCGTCAGCGCCATCACGATCCTGTGATCATCCCAGCCATGAAGTCTCGCGCCATGAATCCCGCCGCCGCGGACCTGCAGTTCATCCTCCTTCTCTGCGATATCGACGCCCATCTTCGTGAGTTCAACAGCCATCGCATGGAGCCGGTCGGTCTCCTTGTACCTGACATGACTCGCATTCACGATCCGCATCTCGCCTGATGCGCACGCTCCGAGTACCGCAAGCGTCGGCACGAGATCAGGCGTCTTACCGATATCGACTGTGACACCGTGCAGATCGCTTCTCGTAATCGTCACCTCGCCTTTCTCCTGGTCCCATACGATTTCCGCGCCCATCTCCTTTAGAATCGGGATGATCGCACAGTCGCCCTGTGCGGACCGGTACAGATTCCGGATTGTGACGTGTTCGCCAACAAGCGCACCAGCGGCAAGCAGGTACGAGGACGAGGAGAAATCCCCTGGTACCGTGTATCTCTTGAGATCGAATCTCTGACCGCCCTTTATCAGGAACCTTGAATCACTCTCCCCGACAACGATCCCTGCCTCACGCAGCACCTCAAGCGTGACATCGACATAAGGTCTCGACTTCAGTTCGCCCTCGATCTCGATCGTGGAGTCCTCCTCTGCAAGCGGACATGCGATCAGGAGTGCTGATATGAACTGCGAACTGATAGAGCCGCTGATCCGTGTGATTCCTCCCACAAGCGGTCCCTGCACGACAATCGGAGCGGTACCATCCCCCTTTGTCGAGAACGCATCCGCACCGAGATCTGAGAGCGCCTGCAGAAGCGGGGTATTCGGGCGCGTCCTGATGGATGCGTCGCCTGTCAGCACACTTGTGCCCCGTGCAAGCGATGTTACCGCTGTGAAGAACCGGAGCGTCGTTCCTGAGTTTAAGACGTCGATCACGTTATCAGGCACTACCGGGCGCGAAACACCTCGCACGAGAAGCCGGTTATCCGAGATGGACACATCAGCGCCGATAGCCCTTGATGCTGCTATCGTTGCTTTCGTGTCTGCTGATAACAGCGGGTATGCGATCTCGGACTCGACCGACAGCGATGCGATCGCGATCGCCCGGTGGGTGTAGCTCTTGGATGGCGGCGCAGTGATCGTGCCTGCAATCTCGGACCTGTCGATCAAGACGTTCATAGGATATCTTAAGCCGTAAATGTTGATAAGCGTTTCATGCCGCGGAGATTGTGACTTTCAGGAGTACTTTCATGAATTCCACGAAGGCGCGAACAACGTGAATTTAATCGCCGAAGCCCCATGCTTCCAGGCGGGAGATTGAGCGCATGGATTGCACGGCGCATGACAGGTTCTTGCAGGGGAATTCTTGATGTTTAAGGGCGGGGCATGAAATTTAGGGCACTACCAGATAATACTACCAAGCAACCCCTGTGATCCTTGCCACGTTCATTGCCGCATCCTCGGTAAGCCCTGCCCCGAGAATCGTGTAGCGCTCGGGACGGATCTCTGATGCATGAACGAGCGCGTCGATGATGCACCGGTCAGGAATCCCGAGTTCCGTAGCAGTCGTTGGCGCACCGACTGTTCGCAGCGCATCCTTGATCTGCTGCCAGTTGCCGCCATGCAGGTACATCATCATGATCGTTCCGACACCGCACTGCTCACCGTGCAGGGCTGGCTTTGGCGCGATCCTGTCCAGTGCGTGGCTGAACTTGTGCTCTGATCCGGACGCTGGCATGGATGAGCCAGCGATGCTCATCGCAACGCCGCTTGAGACAAGCGCCTTGATAACAAGCCTCGCAGATTCCTCAAGTTCCGGTTTGATCGTCTCTGCCCGGTCCATCACGATCTGCGCAGTCATCCTGGACAGTGTGGCAGCATACTCGCTGTACGGCGCATTCCGAAGCCGGTGCGCAAGCTCCCAGTCGAGAACCGCGGTGTAGTTCGAGACGAGGTCGCCGCATCCGGATGCAAGGAAACGATGCGGGGCACGGGCGATGATCTCTGTGTCCGCGATGATTCCAAGTGGCGCCTGTGCCGGGACTGACACGGTGTCGCCATCCCTGGCGATTGACGCACGCATCGATGCGATGCCGTCGTGCGCTGCTGCTGTCGGCACGCTCAGAAACGGGATGTCGAGCATCGTCGATGCGAGTTTCGCGACATCGATCACTGTGCCGCCGCCGACTCCCACGAGGAAGGAGGCGTTCTCTGCCGTGGTTATTGTGGCGTCTATGTTCTCCTGATCCGCGTTCGTGACGATCGCGATATTGGTGGAGAATCCATCGTTGCTGAATATGTCTGCTACAGCTTCTCCCGCGATCTCTCGTGTCTTTCTGCCTGTTACGACAATGGCGTGGCGCCCGAGTTTAAGTTCGGTGCACATCCTGCCGGTGTCGGCTATGATGCCGTGCCCGATCGCGATGCTGCGCGGGAGTTGCATCCATTTCTGGGATTTTGGGGTCATGGGGTTTGGAAATTTTCAAGATTCACACTGGCAGGACGTTCCGGAAGATCGATTAGCGAGTCGTGATAGCTTTCGCACACCATCCTCACACCATCCCCTGCAGATACGCAAGACTCACCTTCCCCTCATCGAGATTACGCGCCTCGATAACGAACCTGCACCCGCGATGCCGTTTGTACAGTTCACCCATCACGTCAGCCCACGCAATCGTACCCTCTCCGATCGGCAGATGCTCGTCTCTTCGACCCCCGTTGTCATGAATATGAACATGCACGATCCCTTTCATCCCGAGAAACTCAGACAAAACACCGTTCGTGTGCGCATGTCCGACATCAAGCGTCATACCTAGATTCCCCCGGTCCACAAGTTCGATCATGCCAGCCATCTCGTCTGGCCCCTTTCCGAAGATCAAATCCATCCTCGGCATGTTCTCGACAGCGAGTCTGACATCGAGGTCGCCTGCAAAGTCGCAGAGTTGCTGCAGCCCTGCGATGTTCTGCTGCCATGCAAGATCCGGAATCTGCATCCCGAGCGGCGAGAGATAGCCCGGATGCACGACCATCAGGTCTGAAAACTCCGAAGCAACCCGGATGCATGACGTTAACTGCCGAATTACCTCGTCCCAGATAGGATAGTTCAGGCTGGCAAGATTCAGGTCTGAAAACGGCAGATGGATCGTTATCGCAAGATCTGTCGTCTCGCAGACCTTCCGCATCCGTACAAGGTTCTGGCTATCGAGAGCCTGCGTTCCCTCGTACACGACCTCCCAGCCGCCAAAGCCAATATCCGCAAGGTCGCAAGCCCAGCTAAACGGGTCCTCGATGACCGATATGGAAGAGAAACTGATGTTTTGCAGGGATCTCATTTATCGTCATCCACTGCCTCGTAATCTGCGTCAACCACGTCTTCCTCGCCTGCTTCTGCGGCTCCTGCTCCGCCTTCCTCAGCCGCCTGCGCAGCCTCCGCACCTTTCTGGTACATAGCAGCTGCGACCGGGTAGATCGCTTCTGTCAGTTCCTCGGTCTTCTTCTTCATCTCTTCTGTGTCCGCGCCCTCGATCGCAGTTTTAAGCTCCTCTATGCCTTTCTCGACCGTTTCTCGCTGATCAGGTGTTACAAGATCGCCTGCCTCTTCGAGGGTATTCTCTGCCGAGGTTACGAGAGCTTCAGCAGTATTCTTCGCTTCGACTGCCTCTTTCACTCTCTTGTCCTCTTCCGCGTGATCCTCTGCATCCCTGACCATCTGCTTGATCTCTTCGTCGGATAGTCCTCCCGGCTTCTTGATCGTGATCGACTGCTCTTTTCCTGTGCCCAAATCCTTCGCAGTCACATTAAGGATGCCGTTTGCATCGATATCGAACGTCACATCGATCTGCGGGATGCCTCTGGCCGCAGGCGGGATACCGTCGAGCATGAATCTCCCCATCGTCTCGTTTGCCGATGCGACGCCGCGTTCTCCCTGCAAGATATGAATCTCGACAGATGGCTGATTGGCAGATGCTGTTGAGAATATCTGGCTCTTCTTTGTCGGTATCGTGGTGTTCCGTTCGATAAGTGGCGTTGCAACCCCGCCAAGCGTCTCAATGCCGAGTGTCAGCGGCGTCACGTCCAGCAGCAGCACATCCTTCTTCACATCACCTGAAAGCACCCCGCCCTGGATTGCAGCACCTGTTGCAACCGCTTCATCTGGATTGATGTTCTTGTACGGCTTCTTTCCTGTGACCCGCTCGACCGCAGCAATGACTGCTGGCGTCCTGGTTGCGCCTCCGACAAGGAGCACGCGGTCGATCTTCTCTTTCGAGAGCCCCGCGCTCTTGATCGCATCCTCCATCGGTCCCACCGTCCGGTTCACAAGGTCAGCGGTCAGTTCATCGAACTTTGCACGTGCAAGCGTCATCTCCAGATGCTTTGGCTGCCCGTCCGGACCGACCGTGATAAACGGCAGGTTGATGTCGGTTGTGACCACCGTGGACAGTTCGACCTTCGCCTTCTCGGCAGCATCGGTGAGCCGCTGCATCACTGATTTATCCTTGGAGAGATCGAGTCCTTCCTGTTTTTTGAATTCGGCTACGATATGGTCCACAATATTCTGATCAAAGTCATCCCCGCCAAGATGCGTGTCACCGGACGTCGATTTAACCTCGAACGTCCCGATGCTTGGGTCCAGTTCCAGAATCGAGACATCGAATGTGCCGCCCCCGAGATCGTACACCATCACGGTCTGCTCGCCCTCGGTCTTGTCAATCCCATAAGCAAATGCAGCCGCGGTCGGCTCGTTGATGATCCTTTTCACATCGAATCCTGCTATCGCTCCGGCATCCTTTGTCGTCTGCCGCTGGGAGTCGTCAAAGTATGCGGGCACCGTGATCACTGCCTCTGTAATCGTCTCCCCGAGGTACGCCTCTGCATCGCTCTTCATCTTCTGGAGGATCATTGCAGAGATCTCCTGGGGCTTGTAATCCTTTCCGTCGATGTTTACGGTGTAACCCTTCTCACCGACATGCCGTTTGATTGAGGAAACCGTCCGTTCAGGGTTCAAGATTGCCTGTCTCTTTGCGATCTGCCCTACCAGACGTTCCCCGGTCTTTGAGAAGCCTACCACAGATGGCGTTGTCCTTCCACCTTCTGCGTTTGGTATGATAGTCGCTTCGCCGGCTTCTATCGCCGCCACGCATGAGTTTGTGGTTCCAAGATCAATTCCTAATATTTTTGCCATTTGTTATGCACCTCTTAAATATTGATTCCGATGTTGTGGTATTAAGTTTTTGTGCAAACTTTTCACAAAAGTTTGACGGCTCCACCGATGCTCCGCATTCAAGAACTTATGACCCCTTCAGCTGCGCCTTCGGGTGGGGGAATAAACAAAACCCCTCCCGAAGGGCATTTCTCACTCGCAAACTTTTCACAAAAGTTTGATCAAAAACTGTAACCCCTCCCGAAGGGCAGTTTTTACTCGATTTTTTGTGAAAAAATCGTGATTACACCATATCCGTTTCGCCGTACCGCTTCCGGTCCTCGAGTTCCTGCCTCTTTGCGGCATTCCATCCGGATACCGCCTGAAGATACCCTGTAACCCGTGACAACTGCTCCACGTTCGTTGACCCGCAGTTCGGGCACTCGTCCTTTAACCCGGCGGTGAGGTGGGAACAGTCCGTGCATATAGTCATGTCTCTTGTGAATGCGAAGTAGCCGGTCTGCGTATTCTTTGCGATCCGCATCGCAAAGTCGCGAAGCCCCTTTGGGTCAGGCGTGCTCTCGCCAAGGAATATGTGCATGATGTTGCCGCCGTCCACGATCGGGAAGAAGACGTGCTCAAGCCCTATACGCTCTGCAAGCGAGATGCCAGCACCCGGCGGAACATGCGTGCCGTTTGTGTAGTATATCGGGAGGTCCCGTGTTTTATGGATGCTTGCGAGTGCCCGGTTCAGGTCGCCTTTGACAACATCTTTTGCACATTCTGTGTATTCAGGATCGAGTATGTCAGCCACGGCAAACCGTCCCACAGTCGTCTCAGCAGGCGTTCTTGCAAGTGCGATCGTCATGTTATGCTCCTTGCTCAACTCCTTCGAGTAGAACTCCATCTCGGTCATCGCCCGGATCGCGAGCTTCCACGCATCCTTTGATTCGTGCAACTGGTACCCGGTATGATGCTCTACCATCTCGTTGATGCCGACGACACCAATCTCGTACACGAGACCCTCCAGATCGACCGCCTGGGATCCTTTCTCTCTGGTAATCGGATCCAGCGGGCGCTGTGTAGCAAACGGCATCCGCCGCGCATCCACGATCTGGTTCATCCATTCCCTCTTGATCTTGTGGATCTGTACCGCGATGTCCATCAGCCGCTTCAACTCATTAAACAGCGCCTCATCGTCATGGTTCGCCCGGTACGCGGCTCTCGGGCAGTTTACTGAGATGACCTGCCACGCCCCCATCGAGAAATGCTTCCCGTCCTTAAAGAGAAGTTTATCATCGAAATCGTCGTCGGTTTCTGCGTTTGATGAGAAATTGTAAGCACAACATTGGTAGCACGATATACCCTCTCCCGCACCACGATACTCTGGTAGCTGGTTATCAAAGTAAGGAGCGCCGAACTTTGCTGCCAGTTCGAAGGCGAGATCGTACAGTTCGGAATAAGTCGGAATATCGGGGTGTTTTGCATTAAACTCCTCATCCTCCTCTATGAAATCAGGTTCTATCGAGATCTCCGGCTTCGGGAAATTGAATGGCTTGCCCCAGTAATCGCCTCCAAGCATGACATTCATCAGCGCCTTAAACGAGATCCGCACCTCGCGCTCAAACTCGCTGTATGTCCGAAGCGGCTCCTGATCCGGATCGCCGTTATGGATTCTTCCACGGTATACGACCGGTTTATCCTTCCAGAGCTTTGGAACGCCCGGAGCCAGCTGGACAGACGAGAAGACGAGCTGCCCGCCTCTTGCGACCATCATCTGGGTCATCTCGTAGACGAACATCTGCATCAGCTGCTCGATCTCCTCGTAGGACAACCCCTCAAGATACGGCGCAAGAAACGTCAGGAAGTTGTAGAACCCCTGACCGCCCGCAAAGTTCGTCTGTGCGCTCCCGAGAGCTTTTACCGCATGGAGAATCGCAACCTCTGCCTTCTTTGCAGGACCTGCGACACTTGACTTCGTGCCGCTCCCATCCGGCATCAGCCCGTAATAGAAGAAGTACCTGAGGTCCCAGTCCATGCAGAAACTGCGCGTTCCGAGATACTCGAGATCATGGATGTGGATATCCCCGTTCAGATGCGAATCAGCGAGTTTCGGCGGCAGCAAGAGCAGATACTGCTCTTTCGAGATCTTGTCTGCCTTCTTCTTATGCGAAGTTTCTGCATTCTCCTGAAGATTTGCATTTTCTTTTGCCTCGAACCCTGCGCCCACATCGATCTGGTGCGCGTCATACACCGGAGTCCTCACCCTCGTTGAGATGTTTCGCCATTCGGGATGCCCGCGCTCGAGGAGGGCTACGTTGACAAGTTCGCGCACGAGCGGACCTGACAGGTGTTTCAGACCGATCTTTTTGATGCGCACCTCCACCTCTTTCGCAATCTCTCCCGCCTCCTCTTCGTTTATCGGATCGATCCTGTAAAATTGCTTGGAAAGCTGTGTCTCCTTTACGAGCTGGGCTACGATTGCGTGTCTGTCCCAGTCCATCACATGCCCGTCCGTTGTCCGAACCCGAGGCATCTCCGGCACGCTCTTCCAGTCAAGCGTCTGCTGCACGGTCTCCTGCGGATGGCATTGACGTTTCATGGTGCGCGCCCCGCCAGATCATCGATCACGTCCTTTCTGATCCGATCCCCGTCAAACATCTCTTCAAGAGTCAGAAACGAATCTCCGACCTGCAGAACAGGCGCCATCATCGTGAACACGCCGTTTGCGCGCAGTTCCGTGAGCGCGGCTGGCATAGACATATCTGCTTCTGTGTATTCGATCGATGTTGATTTTAGATAGCTCTTCAGTTTCTTGCATTTCGGACATGCGCTGATTGTGTATACGATGATCCCTGTCATGGAAACTCCCTTCTTATGTGTAAAACGGACGTGAGGGGATTCGAACCCCTGATGTGCAGCTTAGGAGACTGCCGCCCTGTCCTGGCTAGGCCACACGCCCATAGTGCGGGTGATGTTTAATCTAACATCCCAATGCACATTAATCTATATGGTGGAGATATCCAGTGCTGCAAAAGATATGTATGGAACAGATAAAACCGGGTGGATAACCATTTCTACGGACGAATATGAGTCAATGGTACGAACGATTGATGTACTCTCTGATAAAGACCTCATGGAGCAGATCGAAGATGGTAAAAAGGATAATGCCAAAATTATGAATTTTGAGGAACTCGCAAGGGAACTTGGGATGTAAAAATTGAGACATTGTCTATACCAAACCGCATCCGGTTTTTGCAACTTTCGGCAGCGTCTCCTGCATCTTTATGTACCCAAGATATCCTGATATAACCGATGCCGCTTACAGTCCAGCCGATCCCGGGCGAACCCGCGCTCTTCGTGCAGAACACCTCTGCAACACTCGTCATCGCAGACCTGCACATAGGAATCGAGCGGGAACTGTACCGGAGCGGGATCAACATACCATCGCAGACCAAAAAAATATTCGATAGACTCTTAAAGTTGATAGCAGATCATTCGCCTGACCGGATCGTGCTGCTCGGCGATGTCAAACACAATGTCCCGTACACATCAGCGCAGGAGCAGCGCGAACTCCCGATCTTTCTCTCGCGCATATCCAATGATCTGCCAGTGGATATCGCTGCCGGCAACCATGACGGCGGCATCGAGAAATATCTGGGTGAGAATACCACGCTTCATCCGTCAGCAGGTTTCGTGCTCGATGGTGTCGGATACGTGCACGGACATGCCTGGGCAGACCCGGAGGTGTTCAAAGCGGAACACTTGATCATGGCGCATAACCATCCGACCATCAGGTTCATCGACGATCTCGGATGCCGGAGCATAGAGCCAGCATGGATCAGGACCCGGCTTCGCACGGATGATCCTGCATTCGGGAATCGTTATCGCGACCATGATCTCGACTCTGTGGATCCGGGCGTCATAGTCGTGCCAGCGTTTAATAATCTCTGCGGCGGCGTTCCGTTTAATGTTCCGGATCCGGATCTGCTCAGTCCGATTGCCGTACATACGCTGGAGATCGGTGATGCGACCGCGTACCTCCTCGATGGCACCAATCTCGGGAGGATCCGGGATATGGCTCGGTGACTGCATCGCGGCTGCTGGCTTCGCAGATTGTCGATTGCAGATTGCAGACCGGAAGTACATTACGCGACCGATGCAAATATCTACGATCCCTGCCAGATAAATCAATAGATACCCTATGCCGCAGACACCAGCACCACCAATCGCAGAGAAACTCGCAGAAAAGCAGAAATCGATCAGCATAGCCGAGTTCTTCGAAAAAAACAAGCAGATGCTCGGATTCGACTCGCTGCAGCGGTCCCTGATCACGACGATCAAGGAGGCGGTTGACAATGCGCTCGATGCCTGCGAGGAGGCAGGGATCCTCCCTGATCTCCTGATAGAGATAAAGACCGCCTCGCCAGCACCGAATCTTATTTTGATAGTCGAGGACAACGGTCCCGGTATTATAAAGGAGCAGATCCCGAAGGTCTTTGCGAAGTTGCTGTACGGCTCCCGTTTCCACGTCCTGAAGCAGTCGAGAGGGCAGCAGGGGATCGGGATCAGCGCATCAGTCCTGTATGCGCAGTTGAGCACAGGAAAGCCGGTGAGGATCATCTCAAAAATCGGCTCGCAGCAGCCAGCGCATTACTGTGAGCTTATAATCAACACGAGCAAGAACGAGCCCGAGATTCTTGAGGAGCGGGTGATCGAGTGGGACCCTCCACACGGCACCAGGATCGAACTCGAGATCAAGGGCGCGTATGTGAAGGGGCGGCGGCAGTCGGTTCTTGAATACCTGCGGAACACCGCTATCGTGAATCCGCATGCAAGACTGACGCTTGTCGATCCGGATGGCGAGTACACCGTATTTGAAAGAGCCACCGATCTCCTGCCAGAGCCGCCTGCAGAGATCAAGCCGCATCCGGCAGGAATCGAACTCGGGACGCTTATGAAGATGCTGCGGTACACAGACCGGCAGCGGTTGGCAACGTTTCTGAAGGACTCATTCTCAAGAATCGGGGCTGTGACCGCAGAAAAGATCTGCGCCCATGCAAAATTAAAACCCGCGTGTAAGCCCCAAAAACTCACGCACGAGGAGGTAGAACGGCTGCTTGATGCCTTCAAGAACATAAAGATCGAGTCTCCGCCGACCGACTGTCTCTCGCCGATCTCAGAGGATCTCATCTACAGAGGCGTTGAAAAGGAGTACACAGTCGACTTCATAGCAACGACGAAGCGCTCGCCTGCCGTGTACGCGGGAAATCCGTTCCTCGTCGAGGCAGCGATTGCTTACGGCGGAGATCTGCCAGTTGAAGGCAAGGTAGAAATCTTAAAGTTCGCAAACCGGGTACCGCTCCTCTACCAGCAGGGCGCATGTTCGATCACGCACGCTATCGAGCGGATAAACTGGAAGTACTACGGACTCTTGCAGCC
>JAUVWP010000012.1 GCA_030604085.1 Methanosarcinales archaeon
ATGAACTCGAGGGCGCGGGCGTAAACGGCGGCGGGCATCTCGTTGTCAGGAGCATCAAGTTCGTGGAGGGGATGCGGACAGAGATGCTGCAGCGGCTTGCTGAGATGATCGGGGAACTTGAGGTTGCTTGAGCTTTCATGATCGTTCCGGAGGGGGGGCTGTTAGGCGGGCGGCTGCGGGGTTGAACGCGGAAGCGTTGCGCACCCATCACGGAAGAGTTTATACCGAGTACATACAATGTACGGATGATGGCTGGACTTACGAGGATCGACCTTCGGCTTCCCGATGAATTGGTCAAAAAGACCGATATTCTTGCCAAACTCGAATATAAGAATCGTACTGACATAATAAAGAGTGCGCTTTCTGAATATCTCAGAAGAGTTGAAACCACTATGCAGCTCAGGGAGAAAGCTGTGGAGTCGTATCTGGACGATAAACTGACGTACAACGAACTTGCAGTGGCAATCGGGCGGCAGAATGCAGAGTCGGTAAAAGTTAGTAAGAGACTACTTGAGAGGAGCGATAGAATTGCGGAAGATATCGCTCGTGGCTGATACATCCGCTCTTGTTTCGCTGGCATCGGCATCTCTGCTGTCACTGGTTTTGAGCGAATTTGACGTGGTTGTGACCAATATCGTTGTCGGCGAACTTGATGCCATGAGTACTTTTGACGACGCCCATGGCAGGGCTGCAACTCTGGTTCTGGAAAATATTGACTCGATGAGGGTTTTGAATGCGTCCGATTATCAGAGATTCATGACGAGCAGGATCGATTCCGGAGAAGCATCCTGCCTTGAGATCATCGATGGTAGTGGATGTGACTATCTGTTGACCGATGATTTCAGGGCTCTCGGAGAGATGGAAAAACAGATCGGTGATGCAGTGGTTCTCTCACCGATCATTCTCAAAGTACTGGTCATGAGGGGAATGATCGGGAAGAGTGAGGCACTTGCCAAAATCGGTGAGATCGCTCAAAAGAGGGATTGGCTGGGAAGGCCGATCTACAGGTATGCCATGAGATACTTTGAATGAAGGGTTGTCGGACGCGTAGAGATGGTCTCTCTGTGATGTGGGGTGTGCGATCAGCCGAAAAAGAGTGGGGGGCAGTCCCCGAAGATTGGGCTACAGGTCTATCGCGTCAGCCGCCGCCTGCAGGATCATGAGCGCATCGAGCGATGTGACGCTGCCATCGCCGCTGACATCATAGCGCGAGTTGGGCGGGCGGCTGCCGGCTGCGATCTGGAGCGCGATTGCGGCGTCTGTGGTGGTGAACGCAGGCGGTTCATCCGGTGTCGGGGCGCATAGGACTGGCTCAGTCTCGAACGGATAGAACTCGACTTCACCCCACCCGCCTTCTTCGCCATCATAGATGCTCGCATCGATCGTGCTATTGTTCATTCCCGCGCCCCAGCAGTTGTTGATCGCATCGACATCATCGGATTGGAAATTATTGAACTGGCTATGGTAGCTACCATCGGTCTGCAACTCACCGTTTGCGACGATGTTATTACAGGCGATGTTGTTCCCAGTGCTTCCGCTCGTCAGGTAAATTCCATAATTCGTGTTGTTCTGCACCAAGTTGCAGGTAACATCGTTGTCACAGGAAGAGTACAGGTAGATGCCCCCGTAGTTATTCGACAACATATTGTCCGTGACTGTGTTGTTGCACGACGAAGAGTACAGGACAATGCCGTAAGTGTTCGAGTTCGCGGTGTTGTGTGCAAGAGTGTTGTTGCTCGAAGACTCCAGGATGATGCCGACGCCGATGTTCGAGTTTGCGGCGTTGCTCTCAAAAGTATTGTTGCTCGAAGAAGACAGGCGGATGCCGCAACCGTTGTTCGACGCGTTGTTATTCTCAAGAGTGTTGTTGCTCGAAGAAGACAGGCGGATGCCGCAGCCGTTGTCCGATACGGTGTTCTCATAGATGTTACAGTGATCCGCACTGTTGAGATAAATCCCAGCATACTGGTAACTCGTTGTCATGGTCACTGTAAACCCAGACATGTTCACATAATCCGCGGTCACTTCAAAGACATGATCACCTGTCGATGCCGCGGTCACAGTCACCACATTCGCGCCTTCACCCTCCAACGTGAGCCGCGGCTTATCCACATCCACATCCTCGTCGTAACTCCCGCCATGCACAAAAATCGCGTCCCATTCACCCACAGCACCAACCGCCGCCTGTATCGGCGTCTCGCTCACATTGAACGCACCGCCATCGCGCCACCAGCCACTTTCGTTGACATAGAGTTGCTCGGCAGCCGCCACGCCAGAGAACGCGAGCCACAGTGCAAGTGCGAGTAGGGCATACCATTTCAGTTTACCCGGCATCATCATTCCTTCTGATTTTGTCGTCATCTGGTAAACATCCATTTATCCAGTCCGAATACTACCAACTACACATCATTAGTACAAAAACCTCACCCAAAATCATCGTAACCTCGCGACCTGCGCCAGTGACTTCGCATACCTCTGCGCTTCACACTGGCACAGACCTTGCAGCCAGCAACTTCCCAGGCGGGCTCTAAATTCCGAGCGCACCAGTGATACCAGACCCGATCACCCCGAGCGCATCAGTGACGCCAGCCCGGACCATCTCTTTATCGATCCCGCATCGTGTCCACACCACATAAGCACCGATGAACGTGCCTGCGACGCTTCCGAGATTCGTAAGTGCTGCAACCAGTATCACGCGGAAGAGGTTGTTCTTCATCAGATCATGGAGCGTCTCTGCCTCAGCAATACCGTGAATGTCGTGCGGAGATGGTTTTCGCATCTTTAACTCGACTGCGCCGGCAAACCAGCCCGCGGCGATCATCAGGTTTAACGAGGTGAGCCATGCAACACCGAATGCGGTCAATATCGAGTAGATATGCCCGCGTGCGATCAACGCGCCAAGCCCGCTTAACACGCCATTGATGATGAACCACCATCCGAATGCGACAAGAAACTGATCGAACGATACTAACGTTATGATCAGCGCAAACACCGCAAGGACCAGCGCGATCATGCCAACCCCGATGATCTTCCCGAGACTGAACCGCTTCTTTGGTATCTCAAGCAATTTGTTGATGTCGGGCAGTTTTTCAGGGTGTTTCAGGTATTCCTGTATCCCTTGCCTGTGTCCTGCTCCAACAATCGCAACCACGTTTCCAGTCCCTTTCTCTTTGAGATCGAGAAGGTTCTTTGCGATGTAGGCGTCCCTCTCCTCAATAAGGACGCTTGCGGTGGTCGGCGAGAACTCTCTAAGTTCCGAAATCAATTGGGTGACGATATCCTCCTCGGTGATGGATTCTATGTCGATGTCCTTCCCTCCGACTCCGAATAACGCACCGATCAATGCGCCGATCATCTTTATCTTCTCGAAAAACCCGAGTTTGCCGATAAATCGCTGGAGCGTTATCCGGATGTCCCGGTCCACAAGAGCGATCTCAGTCCCAAGTTCTTCTGCGGCGTCGATGGCTGCTATCATCTCGGCTCCGGATTTCACCTCCATATCAGCACCGATCTTGTTCTGGAGGTATGCGAGAAGGGAATGGACAAGAAAGAGTGTTATATTTCCGCCGCTTAAGATATCCTTTGCCGATACATCCTCAGTATCGCCCTTGAGCGCGGCATACCTGCCAGGGCAGAGTTCGACCGCAACCACACTAGGCTGCTCCCTTGCTATGACCTCCTTCACCTCGGTAACGCTCTTTTTGGAGACGTGCGCTGTTCCGATGAGCACGATCTCAGGCTCGGGCTTGCTTAAATGGTCGGTATAATCAGTGCAGGTGACCTGATAGTGGGTCTGGATTGTATCGGTCATTAAATTGATCAGCCACCCCTGATCTCTTCCAGAATCTCTGCTGCCCTGCTCGGGCGCACCACTCCCTCGCTTGCCATGATCTCGGCAACCCTGTCGATCATCTTGCCTTCTGCGCCAGCCATGATTGCGATATTCCTGGCATGGAGTGCCATGTGCCCGCGCTGTATATCTTCTGACACAAGCGCCCGGAGCGCGCCGAGGTTCTGCGCCAGTCCGACCGAGACAACCACCTCTGCAAGCTCCCTTGCAGTCGCAACACCCAGAATCTTCAGCGCAACCTTTGCTTTCGGATTGGACGACGTTGCCCCGCCAACGATCCCCACAGCCATCGGAAGTTCTATGCTGCCCTCAAGATCACCATCACTGTTCTTCTTCCACGAAATAAGCGGTTTATAGCCGGAGATGGCAGCGTAAGCATGAGCTCCTGCCTCCACAGCCCTGAAATCGTTTCCTGTTGCGAGAACGACCGCATCGATCCCGTTCATGATCCCTTTGTTGTACGTAGCACACCGGTACGGATCAGAAGCTGCGAATGCGTATGCCTTTACGATATCGCTGACGACCTCGTCCCCGCCGAGCGCGTCCCTGTCAAAGACCGCATGAGCCCGTGAGAGCCGATGCGTCGCAAGATTCGAGATGATCCGCAGGAGAACCCTGCCGTTTCCCAAGCAGCACGCATCGATTATCGGGGTGACGGCTTCTGCCATCGTATTGACGGCATTCGCGCCCATCGCGTCTCTGCAGTCCACGAGAAGATGCATGATCACCATCGTTCCTTCCGCAGTCTCGATCGTCCTGATCTCGATATCCTTTGCTCCGCCCCCGAGCTTCACGAGCAACGAATCCTGCTCATTCGCTTTCTCGATGATCTCCTGCTTTCGGGAAAGGATGCTCTCCCTGATCGCTTCAGCATCGGTGACGTCCACGATCTGTATCTGCCCGATCATCACTGGCTCATCGCTCGATGTGCGAAATCCCCCCTTAATTCTCGCGATCTTCGCGATATTGGACGCAGCAGCCACGACACTCGGCTCTTCGAGAGCCATCGGGACGAGATAGTCCTTTTCGTTTATCCTGAAATTGGTTGCGACGCCGACCGGAAGGGAGATTGTGCTTATGACGTTCTCAATCATCCGATCTGCCTGTGTAAGATCTAAATCCGTGGTAAGTGCCGAGATGTCTTCATCGGTCAGATCCGAAAACTCACCAACAATCAAAAGTCGCTCTTCTGGCGTGCGTTTGTAGAATCCTGATAATCTGGATGTTTTTTCTGGCATAATATCTATAATAAATAGGGGTCAATACTTAAAAACTTCGCTTTTATCGGTAGTTTCGGATACTCCTGCTACCTGAAAACCCAGGCGTCGTTGTGAGCGTTTCACTTCCGCACAACAACGGTCACAACATCTTCGTCGCTTAACACGTGCGAAAGACCCACATGCTGCCCTGCATGTTTTGCCGAGTCCCCCCAGACCTGCGCATACCGAAACTTTCTAACAAAATCACGGTGGATGGCAGAGCAGACTTCAGCCACGGTCGAACTGCCTTTCATGATCATCGGCTCGTCCATATCAGCCGGCTGCCCTTGCGGTTTCATATAGATGCGTATGAACCCGAATTCGGTATATACCCGCTCCTTTAAGGAATTGGTATTCACATCCTCATCCGCAGAGATCATGATCGCATTAGGAAACCGCTCCCTGCACGCTGCTATCGTGCGCGCGTCAGCCAGATCGATCTTGTTTACGACGGTTACACCACGGACATACCTGCGATTTCCTGTAACCACATCGATCAGTTCATCAACAGTTATATTCGCCCGTATGATCACGTTTGCATTGTGTATTTTGTATTCGGATAGCACTGACTGAACGGTTTTCTTATCGAGATCGATATCAACGGTACTGTTTACCCTGATCCCACCTCTATCCGACTTATAGATGGTGATACGCGGAGGCGCGGTATTAATCCTGATTCCCGCATCATACAATTCTTTTACGAGCACATCATACTGCTGCAACTGGAACACATCCACAATTATAAGGACCATATCAGCATTCCGGATCACTGAGATCACCTCCCTTCCGCGCCCGCGCCCGATCGCAGCACCCCTGACAAGCCCGGGGACATCGAGAAACTGCATCTGGGTTCCGCGGTACTCAAGTATACCGGGAATCACATCGAGCGTGGTAAACTCATACGCAGCCACCTCGCTTTGGGCGCCTGTGAGGACGTTTAACAAGGTGGATTTCCCGACCGATGGAAAGCCGACCATCACGATGGTGGCGTGCCCCGACTTCTTTACGGCGTATCCCTCGCCGCCCGACTTCGATGCTGCCCGCTTCTGTACCTCATCCCGGAGTCTTGCGATCTTCGCTTTCAGTCGCCCTATGTGGTGGGAGGTCGCTTTGTTGTACGGCGTCTTTCTGATCTCGTCTTCTATGCTCTTGATATCGTCTTCGATTGTCATTTTATGGGTGGTTGTACCTGATCGCGGATATGCTTTATAGTATTGGGAAGTCTGATTGGAAAAAATTTAGTTACCGCGAAACAATCTCTCGGCAGCACCGGAGCCGCCAACTTCACACCTCACGCGCTCATAAACGACGGAGCAATGACCAATTCACCGACTATGGTCGATTCACGGACCAGATCCTCCCTTGATACGATGCCATACGGATTTCCGTTGACGACCACGACTATGTTTCTTGTGTGGTGCTGATCAAAGAGTTTCGCTACATCCGGGATCGGAGCATCACCGTCGATGGTGATGGGCTCCCTTGACATGACATCCCGCACCTTCTGATTGGTCAATCCGGATACCAGGGCTTCTGTGATCTGTTCCAGCGTCACAACACCGACGATATTCGTTGCATCAACAGCAGGAGCGCCGCGTATCCGGTGTTTGAGGAGGATATTCGCAGCAACCTTGATCGTGTCATCCATATAGATCGCGACGTTGCCGCCGTGGATACACTCCTTAACAGATCGTTTCGGCAGGATGATCAAATCCGAGATCACAAAGATCAGGACGTTTCTTGTATCATCCCTGCCGATCACCTTCCCCCTGATCACGAGTTTATTCTGTGGCGTTGGCCCTATCTTGATGATATCACCGTTGTCAAACTTGCGGATGTCGCCGATGATCCTGACTCTGCCGTGGCAGGTGTCCGGGTGCTGCACAGTGGTAAACATAATCTCACAGACGGTTGCACCCTCGACCAGTTTTCCATTCCGGTAGATGTTTGTTATCGTCTTGGCTGGCTGGTCGCTGATATCGAGAATGTCATACGTCTGCCCGGTTGGATGATACCCCCCCTTTGGACCTGGCACGCCCTCGACGATCCCGAGCATCCGGAGCGCCTGCATCTGATTCCGCACCGTACCCGGGTTGCGGTCGATCACAGCGGCAATCTCCTCTCCTTTCACTGCTCGCCCCTTCTGGTGGTATAAATTGATCAGTGTCGTCAATATCTCGGTCTGGATGGGCGTGAGTTCCATAACTTATTTAAAATCGTAGATTATCTACCATATACCTATCGATTAATAATGTAGAATTATTTCACTTCAGTGGCGAGTATGCTCCAAGGAGGAATAGCTCGGCATCCCTAACTCCCTGCACGGTTTTGGTAAACGTCTGCAGTTCTTCGATCTCGCTGTACTGTTTGAATCTACACATCACGAACAACCCGTATTTCCCGGCTGTGGCTTCCCATACTCCAAAAGCCCACTCCTGCTTCCTTAAGAACTCGATTAAATCATCGACAGCCGATTTCGGGCACTCGATTCCGATATACCCATTGATGCGGTACCCCAGTTCCTCCCAGTTGATTTCGGGGCGATAACCCGTGACAATACCCTTCTCCATGAGTATGCGAACACGTAGATTTGCAGTACTTCTCGGAACTTCGACGTATCTGGCAAGTTCGGTCAGTCTGGGCCCTACACCAATGCCCTCAGACATTGCTTCAAGAATCTGTTCATCCAGTTCGTCTACGATAATAGCACATCCCTATCTGTTGTTGTGTTGTATTGACATAGTAAATTCTAATCATTCTTTAATGTATTGGTCAGATGAGGCGGTCACATTACGTGGTGTTCTGATCACTGATTGCCTGACAAACCTTTAGCAAGCATGTTTGTCACGAATAAACAAATTATATGGATCTATATTGGTAAATCAGTGACATTTACCAATTTATAAGATTCATAATAGATGCCACCACCTAAAATCTCATAAAACTGGGTGTCGCCTCCCAACGAATTTACAAATCCCCATAAAATGACCGGGTCGGATTGGACCTCCTTAAGCTCGATCGCAATATCAAATAACATTCGTGTAATTCGTGCAATTAGTTTCATTCGTGTTTTATTTGTAGGTTTTTTTCGTTAAAAACGAATCTCACAAATCTAAATTAAGTTATTGCGACTCTGACACAACAATAAAAAACAACTCCCCATGATACGGGCGATCAGGTTATTTCGTCACGTCTCATTAGAGTCCAGCTTCTCAAGGAGCCCGGTTCTCGCATCCTGCGGATCGGCTCGACCGCGCGTCTTCTTCATCACCTGCCCGACAAGGTAATTAAGCGCTTTCGCTTCCCCGCACCTGTAATCAGCGATCGCATCAGTGCATTCGGAAAGTACCTCATCGACAGCAGACGTGACCACGTCTTCTTTCACCTTTGCAAGCTCCTTTTCAGACACGATCCGATCAGGTGTGCCGCCTTCATCAAGAATCGTCCGTATTATTGTGATTGCGCCCTTTTCAGTGACCACATCGTCCGAAAACAACTTCAGGATCTCGATCATATCCGCGGTCTTGAATGAGTCAATTTCAAGATCGCGATAATTGAGTTCTCCTTTCAGCACGTCCACGATCCACGAAGCACTGAGCTTCGGGTCGATTGCAGCGGAAACATCCTCAAAGAACTGCGCGAGTTTCGGATCGAGCGTCAGCGAGGCGGCATGGTTACCTGTTATGCCGTAATCCTTAAGAAATCGCGTACGCTGCGCCTCGGGAAGTTCCGGAAGTGTTTCCCTGATCGTAGGCACCCAGTCCATAACCCGCATCGGAACGAGATCGGGCTCCGGGAAATAGCGATAGTCGTGCTCGGTCTCCTTTGTCCGCATCGAAACAGTGACGCCGCGCAATTCATCAAAGTGCCTCGTCTCCTGCACAACAACCTCGCCGCGGCGCAGCACATTTCGCTGGCGCACGATCTCGAATGAGAGTGCACGCTCCGCGCCCTTGTATGAGGATATGTTCTTAACCTCGGCACGCTCGCCGCCGGCAAGCGAGATGTTCGCATCCACACGAATCGCGCCATCCAGATCCCCGTCGAACACATCGAGGTATTCGAGGATGTTTCTGAGTTTATTCAGGAATTTCCGCGCCTCTTTCGGGCTTCGGAGGTCAGGTTCTGTCACTATCTCGAGCAGCGGCACGCCGGCACGGTTGTAGTCGACCAACGTGAACTTCGACCGGTCGATCGTGCCTTCGTGCACCAGTCTTCCAGGATCCTCTTCCATGTGGACACGGTTGATCCTGATGCGCCTGATCCCCTGCCCATCGCCTCTTTCGATGGCGAGGTATCCGTTGACCGATATGGGATAATCGTACTGCGTGACCTGAAATCCCTTTGGCAGGTCCGGATAATAGTAATTTTTTCGATAAAACTGTGTCTGTGGTAGAATCTCGCAATTCATAGCAAGAGCAACCTTTATGGCGCTCTTCACAGCAGATCTGTTCAGTACCGGGAGCGATCCCGGCAGACCGAGGCAGACCGGACAGGTATGGGTGTTTGGTGGCGCGTTGTGATAATCAAGCCCGCATGAACAGAATAACTTTGAATGAAGTTTATTCAGTTGTACATGAATCTCAAGTCCGATGATCACACCATCTTCTGTTCTTGCAGACATTTCTGATGAGTGGGTGTGAATGTTAAATTAAACTTTCGGCTATTCGCTTCGGGACAAAAAATCGAACCCAATCTGAAAGGGATACTCATCCCAACGAGCATCCTATCGAAGGCAGGAATTTACGGAGTTTCACAAATGCGCATCAAGTGATGGCGTAATCTTGCAATCCACAATCGAATGGCTGCGCTTCTGCAAAAGTCCGGTGATCCGCCGAACATATACATTATAAGTATTGCGATGGAAACTTCCATCATGCATCCCGAAATCTCGGTGATCGTTCCGGCTCTCAATGAGGAGAGATATCTCGAACGAACGCTTGCATCGATCGCAAACCAGAACACAAATACACCTTACGAACTGATCGTAGCCGATAGCGAGAGCACCGACGGGAGCATTTCCATCGCAGAGCGGTATGCAGACGTGATCATCCAATGCGAGGAGAAAGGCATCGGTGCGGGCAGGCACTGCGGTGCAAAGCACGCGAGAGGGCAGTATCTTATGTTCATCGATGTAGACACGATTCTACCATGTTATTACATTGCATGGCTCTGCGATCGGTTCACTGACAGGGATCTGGTTGCGTTCTCCGCGGCATTCAGATTTTCAGAGCAGTCGCAATCCGCGAAACTTGCCGAGAAGGTCACGAACCAGTACCTGACCATGCGGGATAAGGTTTTCGAGCCGACGCTTCCGGGATTTAACACCTGTGTCCGGAAGGATGCATATTTCAAGATTGGCGGATACCGAAACGTCCCTCTCGAGGACATAGAATTCAGCAGAAGGATTAGCAAGATCGGAAAGACCCGGTATTTCAATGACATGGTCGTTATAACCTCGCCGAGACGACTTGATGGGATGGGACTTCTCGGAACACTATATTATTACACCCAGCTTAACCTCGGACGCGCCATAGATGGAAGCATGATTGATAAAATGAGTAAGAAACTCGGAATTGCGGATTTGCGGGATTACATGGGGATACGATGACGGATACGATACGGTTGACGGATGGCAATTCCGGACGCTTGCGTGGACGGTTGGTCGACCAACTGAGACGGCAGATCGGCGGCGGTTACATCAGTGAGCAGGTGCTTGCTGCGATGGGGAACGTGCCCAGACACCTCTTCGTGCGTGAGAGCGATAGAGCGAATGCTTACGAAGACTATCCGCTCTCGATCGGGCACGGTCAGACGATCTCCGCGCCGCACATGGTCGGGATTATGTGCTCGCTACTCGAGATCGAGAAGGGGATGAAGATCCTCGAAATCGGCGGCGGTTCAGGGTACCATGCAGCAGTTCTTGCGGAACTCACTGGTCCTGGCGGGGTGGTGTACTCCATCGAACGTGTTACTGAGCTCGCGGAGTTTGCACGGCAGAATCTAACAGATGCCGGATACAAAAACGTCATCGTCACCACAGGCGACGGCA
Source organism: Methanosarcinales archaeon (assembly GCA_030604085.1). Lineage (GTDB taxonomy): Archaea > Halobacteriota > Methanosarcinia > Methanosarcinales > Methanogasteraceae > Methanogaster_A. Next base: position 11,162 of record JAUVWP010000012.1, read on the forward strand.
CGCTCGGGCTTTCCGAACATGCGCCTTATGACTGCATCACGGTGGCGTGCGCTGCTCCTGCGGTCCCGCAGCCGCTTGTTGACCAGTTGAAACGGGGCGGCAGGATGACGATCCCGATCGGCAGGTACACGCAGGAACTGTACCTGGTTCATAAAAATGATGTGATATCAAAGGAGAAGAGTGGAGGGGTCGTGTTCGTACCCCTGATCGGAGAATATGGGTTCTAACATGATTGAAAGATTAAAGGTACGTGATGCAACGGAATCGATCCTTGCTCACGCTAAAGTGCGGGTCATCTCGCACCACGACGCGGACGGAATAACAGCAGCAGGCATACTCTGCCATGCCCTGTACAGACTCGGGAAGCGCTTTCATGCGACCATCATCAGCCAGCTCGATAGCGGGTTTGCAGACCGGCTGAATGAGAATCATAATGAGGGGGTGCTGACGGTCTTCTGCGATATGGGAAACAGGCATCCTGATGTCATAACCGAGGTCGCAGGCGATGTCCTTGTGATCGATCACCACACACCGACCGGCGATCTGGCGTGCCCGCATGTGAACCCGCATCTGGTAGGGATCGATGGTGCATTCGAGCTCTCAGCGTCCGGTACGGTCTATGCGGTTGCGAAAGGGATCAGTAGCGAGAATGTCGACCTATCAGGACTTGCTATAGCAGGCGCGATCGGGGACAAGCAACTGATGATCGGTGCGAACGCAGACATACTCGCAGATGGCGTGCAGAACAGGATCATATCTGTGAAGAAAGGGATTCGGATCGGGGACGGGGACGTGTCTGACATTCTTGAACAGAACATCGACATCTATCTCGATATCACAGGCGATGCTGCGAAGGTAAGTGAGTTTCTCGATGAAATAGGCGTGAGCGGCAGATTAAGCGAACTTGTCGAACCGCAGCTCCGAAAACTTGGAACAGCGCTTGCACTGAAGTTGCTGCAGAGGAGCAGTCCTGATGTCATCGAAAATCTCATCGGTGATGTGTATACATTGCGCTGCGAGGTGATCCCAAATGCCGATGACTTCGTATCATCCTTACATGCGTGCTCACGGTTAAACGATCCGGGACTTGCACTCTCACTCTGTCTCCGGGATCCGGCAGGTGTTTCCCATGCCAGAAGAGCGGTTGTTGATTACCAGCGCACCCTTGTCCGCGAGATGAAGGCAGCCGAGTCAAGCATCATGCACGGGGATCACATCAAATATCTGGTGCTTGATGATGCGGAGGGCACAGGCATCATCGCAAGCACGGTTACCGGATTTCTATACCCGGATCAGCCATGCATCGTCCTTAACAGGAGCGATGGCAAGATCAAGATATCTGCCAGGGGCACGAAGTACCTGATCGCACGCGGGCTTGATCTTGCAGATGTGCTGCGGATCGCTTCTGAGTCGGTGGGCGGCAGGGGCGGCGGGCACAGCATCGCTTCTGGCGCTGCAATTCCAAAAGACGCTGCAGACGCATTCATATCGACCGCGGACTCACTTGTTGGTGCGCAGCTTGGTGGTGAACCACGATGATTCTATCAAAAAATGAAATTGACGAATTGATGAAGCTTGATCCTCCGCTCGTTGAGGATATGATTGACCCTGATACCCAGATACAGGTGAATGGCTGCGAACTCACAGTCGATCGCATCTTTTCGTTCGCGGGTGCAGGCACCAGCACAGGCACCAACACAGGCGCCGGCGCAATCGCCTTTGAGAACAGCGAACGGGTGCTCTCGGAATGCAACGAACTCGCATTCGATGATGGCGGCTGGATCGACCTTCCTGCTGGTAGCTACAAGATCGTTTCCAGGGAGATTGTACACATACCAAAGGACGCAATCGCGATCGCAAGACCGAGATCGAGTCTATTACGGTGCGCAGTGAGCGTCGAGACCGCGGTCTGGGATGCCGGCTACGAGGGAAAGAGCGAGTGCCTGCTTATCGTGTTTAATGAGGCAGGATTCCGGCTGAAGCGCGGTGCGCGTGTCGTGCAACTGCTGTTCATGGGGCTTGCGAGCGAGACAGAGGGGTATGATGGCGTGTATCAGGGGTACATGGCTCACTCCCGATATGACTAAATATCCATGAGACAATCAGGACCCCGATGATCATCACGATAAGTGGACTGCCCGGAAGCGGAACCAGCACGGTATCCGCGATCCTGTCGAGACGCATCGGTGTAGAGGTTGTCTCGGCAGGAGACATCTTCCGGAAGATGGCAAAAGAGAGAGGACTGACGCTTGAGGAGTTCGGAGCATCCGCCTCTGATAATGAGGAGATCGACCGGGAGATCGACCGGTTCCAGAAGGAGATCGCCTCGGATGCGAGGAGTAAGGCTGCGGATGTGATTCTCGAGGGCAGGCTCTCGGCATGGATGGCAGATCCCGATCTCGCTGTATTCGTGACAGCGCCGCAGGACGTTCGGGCAGCGCGGGTTTCGCATCGCGAGGGTATACCACTTTCGGATGCGGCTACCCAGATCCGGGAGCGGGAGTTGTGCGAAGCCGCGCGGTATGGGAAATATTACGGCATCGATGTTAATGATCCAGGGGTATATGACCTCGTGATCAACTCAGGAAACTGGGATCAGCACGGAGTTGCCAGAATCGTTGCGGCGGCTGTTGATGCACACCAAACGCATAAGTAGAGGGACACACCAGTCTTCTTAATAAAACCACAGTCAAAAAAAAAGAGTTGAAATGAATGGACATCGATCTAAATAAAGCACTGAGAAAAACAATAAGATCCGGCAAGGTTCTCATCGGATCAAACGTAAGCAGGGATGCCGTAAAAAATAACAGCGATACAACGGTTGTGCTTGCTGCGAACTGCCCTGCCCATGTGAGGGCAGAGATACAGGATTCCAACACCGCGATTATAGAATACCCTGGAATGGGCATCGACCTCGGCATTGCGTGCGGGAAGCCGTTTAACATTGCTGCGCTGACCATCCTCGATCCCGGGGATTCAGGGATCATGGCGATATTCGAACCCGAAAAGACACCGGAAACTTCTGAAACTTCCGAGACGTTGGAAACGTTGGAAATCTCAGAAGCAATAGAAACATCAGCCGGGATCGAGTGATAAGCGTGGGTGAGATCAGACTTACCACAGAAGGTGTCAGGTACATCGCGCTCTTCGAGAGTCTTACAGGAGCTACGGCACGAGACTGCATCGACGAGGGCGATCGGGTACTGTATGTGGTCAGAACCGGCGACATGGGGTTTGCGATCGGCAGAAATGGCGAACATATCAACAGGGTCAAGAAATCTATCGGCAAGCCAGTTGAGATCGTGGAGTATACTGAGGACCTTGAAATGTTTATGAAGAACGCGGCGCAGCCAGCGAAGGTGACTGGAGTCGAACGGGTGGTGCGCGGCGGAAGGCGGATCGTATACGTGGACGTTCCCCCGAGCGAGAAGGGACTTGCGATCGGCAGGGATGGCAGAAACATCGAAAAGATGCGGATGCTCGCACAGCGGCATCACAACATCGACGACGTGATAATCAGATAAAGTTTAAGTTCGAGATCAAGAGAGGAGGAATAACATGGGCAAAGGAAAATATGCAGCTCGCAAACTACAAAAAGACCGAAAGAAAGCCAGGTGGAGCGATCGTAACTACAGCAGTCGTGCTCTCCGCCTGAATATCAAGGCAGATCCGCTCAGCGGTGCTCCACAGGGGCGAGGAATCGTGCTTCAGAAGGTCGGGGTCGAGGCAAAACAGCCAAATTCCGCGATCCGCAAGTGCGTCCGGATACAGCTGATCAAGAATGGAAAGCAGGTTACCGCATTCTGCCCTGGTGACGGCGCGATCAACTTCATCGATGAGCATGACGAGGTGACGGTCGAGCGTATCGGCGGAATGATGTCAGGTTCCATGGGCGACCTGCCTGGAGTTAGATTCAGGGTGATGGCTGTAAACGATGTCTCGCTGCGCGAGATGGTGATCGGGCGGAGAGAGAAGCCAATCAGGTGATCAGATGGATAAGTTATTTGACAAATGGGATCTCTCAGAGGTCGAAACTAAGGACATGGGCACTAGGAGATATGTAGATCTCAGTCCGAGAATCGTGTTGCATACCGGCGGCAAACATAGCAGCCGTCAGTTCAACAAGTCCAGTGTACCGATCGTTGAACGGCTGATCAACAGGATCATGCAGAAAGCGGCGAACACAGGCAAAAAGCAGCGCGCTTACAGCATCGTCGTATCTGCATTCGATATCATCCACGAGAAGACCGGGCAGAACCCGGTCCAGGCTCTCGTCGATGCCATCGCCAATGCAGGACCCCGTGAAGAGGTTGTCCGTCTCAAATACGGTGGGATCGCTGTGCCGAAGGCTGTCGATACATCGCCCCAGCGCAGAGTGGATATCGCGCTGCGGTTCATCGCCGAAGGGGCGCGACGTTCTGCATTCAAGAGCAAGCGGTCCATGATAACGAGTCTCGCTGATGAGATTATGGCTGCTGCATCGTATGATGTGAGGAGTTATTCGATCAACCAGAAGCAGAGTCTCGAGCGGGTCGCAAAGTCCGCGCGGTGAGTCAGAAGCCGCAGAGCGCGCAGAGAAGGGATTCTCTGCGTTCTCCGCGATCTCTGCGGTGAGAAAAGTTATCTCACAATTGCACAAAAATGACCACAACTTAGGGGTATGTCCCCAGTCACGAATTACACGAATTTATTCTGTTTTAGCATTTGTGAAATTGGTTTATTCGTGCTATCCGTGATCCTTATACACTTAATACCGCACAGACACAATTCATTTACGAGATGCTTGCAACGAGAGATACCTGAGACCCGTTTAAGTCAGATGCCAGTCCAGCAGACAGTCTCGCCGCATCCTCGCGCCTGCTCTTCCCCGAGCAAGCCCAGGAGACGCTCGCGTACCACATTTACTTCAACGCTCGTCCTCAGTCGCGGTCTCTCGAGATCGACCTTTATGATCTCCCGGATCTGCCCAGGTCTTGCGGATAGTACGACCACCCTGTCCGCGAGATAGACCGCTTCATCGATGCTGTGCGTAATGAATAGCACAGTCTTTCGCGTCTCACACCATATCCGCAGCAGTTCGCCCTGCAGGAAGTTTCTTGTCTGGGCATCGACCGATCCGAACGGCTCATCCATCAGGAGCACCTTCGGATCGTTTGCAAGCGCCCTTGCAATCGCAACCCGCTGCCGCATCCCTCCTGAAAGCTCATACGGATAACTGCGCTCGAACGCTTCCAGCCCGACCAGTTCCAGGTATTTCAGCGCGATTCTGCGCCGCTTCTCCTTCGACTCCCCTTTCATCTCCAGCCCGAAAGCGATGTTATCGATTATCGTTCTCCATGGAAAGAGCGAATACTCCTGAAATACCATGCCCCGCTCCGGATCTGGCGATTTTATCGTCTTGCCCTCAAGGAACACCTCCCCGGATGTCGGTTGATCCAGCCCGGCAACGATCCGCAGGAGTGTCGTCTTGCCGCATCCGGACGGGCCGATAAAGCAGAGAAATTCCTTGTCAAAGACCTCAAGATTGATATTCCGAAGCGCTTCGACCTGTCCGCTCTCGGATTCAAAGACTCTCGAGACATTGGCTATCGTGAGCATAATTATATTTAGGCATCATAATGATCGATAACCTTTTCGCTCGATCTCTCTCGTTTTGTCAAGTGTTATCTCCCCTGCCACCGGCGTCACCTCCCCGATAATGGTCAGTTCACACGCATCCATGGCATCATCGAGTCTCTCCGGCGCAACCGTGAATAGCAACTCGAAGTCCCCGCCAGAATAGAGTGCCAGCTCAAGATCCGGACCCAAACCCAAATCCGGGTCCAGTCCTGGCAGCACCGGAAGCGAGTCTGCCTGTATCGTAAATCCGCATCCACTCACCTCTGCCAGTTGATAGAGCGATATGGAAAGCCCGTCGCTGTTATCCATCATCGAGGTTACCGTTTTCGACTCTGCAAGCGATATCCCTTCGGCTATGCGTGGAATCGGCTCGAATAATTTCTTTACTGCAACCGGATCATCCGCAGCCCGCCCGGATTCCAGTGCTCTCATGCCGGCGCATGCGGTTCCGAGATACCCTGTGACGCAGACCAGATCGCCGACCTGAGCGCCACGCCTCCGGAGAATCTGATCCTTTCGCACATGCCCAAGCGCAGTTCCAGAGATCGTCAGTTCCTGATGCGAATCCGTGTCCCCGCCGATGATGGCTGTGCCGCATTCGCGTGCACAAGCACTCATTCCATCGATCATCGATTCCACGAATGCCGGCGGAAGGTCCGGAAGCCCGATCGATACGAGCAGCCCACAAGGGTGCGCACCCATCGCGGCGATATCACTTAATGTGCCTGCCGCACACATCCACCCGATCTGCCATGCGCTCATCTCCTCCGGAAAGTCGGTCGTCCGGTGGAACATATCAGTGGTTGCGACCAGATATTCGGCATCTGCAAGATCGATTACGGCACAGTCCTCAAATTCGATATCCAGATTCCGGATGATCGCTCTGACGACCGCGGTCTCGCCGATTTCGTAGATGGTCATAATTAACCTCGGGTGGCGCCGACCCAACACTGGTGTTGAGCCGGCAGCTTTTGGACTTGTACCTGTGACGCTCAGATCGAATTCGCGATATCGATCATCTCTTCCCGGTCAAGCGAACTGGCAAGCATGTAATTACGTGCACCATCGTTCCACTGGAGCACCACGGTCTTACCAAACGGCGTTTCCATCGTCGTCATCGTGCAGTCGTATCCGTCGCCAACCGTGATCGTCTCGTTATCACCTTCGGGCGACATCGGCGGCTCTGCAGATTCGTTGTATGCGCTCTCGACCAGTTGAACCACTGTGAGCTGCGCTGATAGGGCATTTTCATCGGTAGCATTGGTGTATGTAATGACCACGCCATCCTCTGATATCGAGACAGGAGCTACCATGACGCTATCCACTTCGTAACCCGGCGGCAGGTACACTGGCTCCTTAATATCAAACGAAACCTCTGCCTGTGCCTCTTCGATGGTCATCGTCTTTGGTGCCGCCGTCTCGTCTGTCGATTCGACGGTTGCGCCTTCCGGTATCCCGAATTCGAATGTGCTGTTCGGGATATCCACATTGAACTCTATGTCCTGATACTCCATGCTCATCAGGAGTTCGCCGTCCTGGTACGTCTCGATCTTAAGTGGCATAAAGTTCCATCTATCGAGCCACACCTCGACTGACATAGGCATGAACGCATCATCTGGTGTCGCGGTAATCCTGTAACATTGACGCCCCGCGACTGTTCCAGCTCCATTCGGATCGATTGTGCATGTATCGATCAGATCCTTGAGGAACAGGGCATCCCTGGATCGGTTCGTCTGTGCAGACTCCGGAATGTTTGCGGTCTTGACCAGGTTCTCGGAAGGATCATACATCCAGATGTATGTGCCATTCGAAACCATGACCTGTCCAGCAACTTCGGAAGGTTCTGTATATTCCATCCGGATCAGGTTCGGCTGCTTGTAAGCATAGTCCATGACCATGGTCTCGTCGTTGCTCGTCATGACCATGCGGCAGGTGAAACTTTGCACACTGTCTTGATTCGCCATAATCTGCCGCTGAATCTCTTCGGAAGTGAGTTCATCATCGACGCATCCAGCCATCAGAAGCGAGATGCCGACGATTGTGATTAAAAGTATGTTTATTGCCTTCATTAGTGGAACTGGCGAGTCTCTGGTTAATAAGGTTATGGTTTATGGTCTAACCGGGAGCTATAGTATGTTGTGCTCGATCACCGCACCGCATTGCGGGCATCTCACAGATCGCAGATGCGGCACGATCGCGATATTGCATGCACATGCGGTGCAGACAACCATCTCCTCAACACCGATCAACCTCTCAAACCGTACAGCAACATTATTCATATAGTTAAGGATCGGCTCGCCATAGTGTTTTGCGATGTAGAAGGTGAAGAATGAGAGCATCATGCCAGCCACAATATCTGTCACCCAGTGCACCCCGAGATACAGCGTGGCAAAGACGATTGTAAGGAATGCGAATGCCAGAAATACGGTGTACCTGCGAAGATCGGTTGTGTTGATGACCAGCAGCGCGCCGAAGACGAGTGCAGCATGAAGACTCGGGAAACAGTTGTCGAGAGGGTCCACGGTGGTCATGCCTTCATAGATCATCGGATGTAGTTCGTACATGAGCGGCCGGACGCCCGACAGCGCGTAACCTGTGACCTTGACAGGGAAGAGCAGGTAAAACGGGAACGCGATCAGATAATTGAGTACGAAAACGAGAGAAAACCATTTTAGCGCTCTCATCTGCTCTGTGTATGCAAGTATGAGGAATGTGAAGATCATAACCGATGAGAAGAGTACCAGATACACAAACGTCATCAGATACGTGAGCGTGGGATGCATATAGCTCTGGAAGACCGCAACCATATCTCCTTCGATGTATTCGATATAGTGGGTGCAGTCATAGTTCACAAACAGGTTTAGTTCCCGCTGTATCGGAAACTGCGCCTGCATCAGCCCATACACGGCGGCGGCTAACAGTACGTAGGGCCAGTACCCGTTTATCAGCTGCCTTGCCGTATACCCGCGCTTCTTTCTGCGGCATTCCTCTGGCACGAAAGCCAGAAAGTACAATGCAAGCATAATCAAGGTGAAAAGAATGATAACAACACTCAATTGCCACGCCATTATGATTACCCATCCTCTGCGACTTTAATAATTGGATTTATTTGATGATAGTTTTGTATAATTCCCAGATACTTAAGTGTTATGGTTGGGCTCGGCCTCTGACTGTGAAGTTGGAGTTTCGGATTGCAGCTAACCGATTTCAGGATGGATTTGTGTAGGCACGAAATCGGTGTCGATGTCCGCAATCTTTCGGTCTAACGCCTATTCACAGATGGAAACACGTACCAGTGATCTCCTTCTCGACTGTGCCGTCGTCCAGTTCCACGATCAGTGCCCCGTCGTGGTCGACGCCGACCGCCTCACCAAGAATCGTCCTGAACCTTGTTACGATCTTCACCCTCCGCCCGATTGTGGATGAATACTCTCTCCATTGCTTGAGGACCGAAGGGAAACCATCCGTCAGGAATGTTACGTAATACTGCTCGAAGCGTTCCAGAAACCTCTGTGTGATCGCTATCCGGTCCACAACCTGCTTTGTCTCTTCTTTAAGCGACGTTGCCTGCAGCATTGTGATCGGGGGGAGTGTATCGAGTTTTGTATTGGCGTTGACCCCGATTCCGATGATCACATAGTTCATGGCATCTGCCTCTGCATCGATCTCGGTTAAGATGCCGCAGACCTTCTTCTCGTTTATGAGTATGTCGTTGGGCCACTTTATCTCTGCATTAAGCCCCAGTTCATTTAAGGTTTCGACAGCCGCAACTCCTGTAACAAGCGTCAGTCTGTGGAGGTGGTCAGGCGGGATATCCGGCTTTAAGATGATCGAGAGATATATCCCGCCGGGCGGAGATGCCCACGCCCCGCCAGTCCTGCCCTTGCCTTCGAACTGTTCCTCTGCAATAACGACGGTTCCGTTTGGGCTATCTAGAGCGATCTTTCTGGCTCTCAGATTGGTGGAGTCCAGTTCATCGAAATGATGTATCTGCCTGCCAACAAACTCTGTTCTGAGCCCTTTTTCGATTTCAGCAGGCAGGAGCAGGTCAGGAATGCCTTTGAGCATGTAACCCTTGCCCGTGACCGATTCGATTGTATACCCCGAGTCCCGCAGTGCATTGATATGCTTCCAGACCATCGTCCGCGAGATCTTTAAAGCCTCTGATATGTCTTCACCTGAAACAAAGTCTTCAGGTTTTTCTTTGAGCATCTCTAAGATTTTTTGTTCTGTTTTCATGATTACTTATCCGCCATTTAAGTGGAGCTACTCATGTACGTCTGCACAGCAGCGGTTATCGCCGCAACCTTCCGGTCATCCGCACTTATGGCAGAAGCAAGGGTAGCTCCTTTCTCTTTCTCCAGTTCAACCACAACGGCAACCTCCGCTGGTATGTTGAAGTCATCGATGAAGTGTGTCGATAGTTCAGCTCTTATGAAGTGCGGGTTTCCGAGTACCGCCTTGTGAAACGGGATGTTTGTTGTCACGCCGATGATGACGTACTCGTACAGTGCCCGGCGCATCCGTTCTATGGCTTCAAGCCTGTGTTCGCCCCACGATATCAGTTTGGATACCATCGAGTCGTAGTACGGGGAGATCGTATATCCGGTATAGACGCCGCTGTCCACCCGTATCCCCGGACCTCCTGGCGACCGGTACCGCGTGAGTCTTCCAGGTGATGGTGCAAAATCGTTCATCGGGTCTTCAGCATTGATCCTGCACTCGATCGCCCATCCGTTGATGGTGATATCCTCCTGCCTGCGATCCAGTTCCTCGCCTGCTGCGATTCTTATCTGCCTCCTCACGATATCAAGCCCGGTCACCATCTCAGTTATCGGATGCTCCACCTGCAGTCTCGCGTTCATCTCGAGGAAATAGAAGTCTCCGTCAGAGTAGATGAACTCCACAGTCCCTGCGTTGGTGTAACGAAATGCCTCTGCCGCCTCAATTGCCGTCCTGCCCATCTCTTCCCTGAGTTCCGGGGTCATGACCGGCGATGGCGACTCTTCGATCAGTTTCTAATGGCGCCGCTGTATCGAACACTCCCTCTCGTTTAAGTGGATCGTATTTCCGCGGGAATCCGCAAGGATCTGGAACTCGATATGTCTTGGCTGGTGCAGGTATTTCTCCATAAAGATGGTGGCATCGCCAAACACCGATTCAGCCACTGCCTGGGTCGATTCGATGGCACCGCGCAATTCGGAAGCGTTGTTTGCGATCTTCATCCCGATCCCGCCACCGCCTGCCGATGCTTTCACGATGACCGGATACCCGATCTTCTCTGCATCATCGAGTGTGGACTCTGGATCATCGATTCCGGCAGAGATTCCGGGGATGATTGGAACGCCTGCCTTTTCCATCGCCTTCCTGGCAGCGATCTTGCTTCCGGAAGCTTCCATGGATTTGCTGGACGGACCTATGAAGACAATCCCCATCTTCTCGCATTCCCTTGCGAACACCGAATTTTCGGAAAGAAACCCATATCCCGGGTGGATCGCCTCTGTGCCTGTCTTCTCCGCGACATCAAGAATCCTGTCGATCATAAGGTAACTCTGGCTCGTCGGCGGAGGTCCGATGCAGTGGGCAACGTCAGCGTACTTTGCGAATAACGCGTGTTTGTCTGCCTCTGAATATACCGCCACAGTCGTTATACCCATCTCGCGACATGCTCTCATCGCCCGTATGGCTATCTCGCCCCGGTTCGCAACCAGTATCGTATTAAACACCGTAAGACACTCCTATTTAGTAGACAGACATGAGATTGTCCCCTGCACCCACGGTATCGCCTTCAGAGACGAATATCTCCCTGACGATCCCGCTGTGTGGGGAATGGATATTGTTCTCCATCTTCATAGCCTCGATCACTGCAACGACATCGCCCTCCTCGACCGCGTCCCCTTTCGAAACCTTCAGCCCAAGAACCATCCCGTGCATGTTGCTTGCTATCCCGCCTTCCACGGACGCGGGGGCTGGCTTCGCATCATCGGTAGCCACAGCCATCTCGCCTGCCCCTGTCGGCTCGACCTCAACAACGAACGTCTCCCCATCGACAACTACCTTGAATTTGTTAAATATTCCAGCATGAGCATGAACTCCACTGCCACCGGTTGCCGCTGTCGCCACTGCCATCTGTAACTTCTCTTCCTCTGCCTCGCCACGGAGGAACTTCGGAGCAATCTGGGGATAGATGGCATAAGTCAGGATATCTTCCTCTTTCCCGACGATGCCGAGTTCCTTTGCTTCTTTTGTCCGCATCTCAAGTTCAGGCGGGAGCAGGTCGGCAGGTCGGCATGTTACAGCCACCTCATCGCCAAGCACCTTTGCAAGCAGCTGCTTGTTAATCGGCGCAGGCGGTCTTCCGTATATGCCGCGAACATAGTCCCGCACCTCCTTTGGTATGACCTTGTACCGCTCGCCCATCATGACATTCAGGACCGCCTGGGTGCCAACGATCTGGCTGGTCGGAGTCACAAGCGGCGGGTAGCCAAGATCCTTCCGCACCTTTGGCATCTCCTTGAGTACATCGTCATACCGGTCCATTGCGTTCTGTTCCTTGAGCTGGGACACCAAATTTGAGAGCATTCCCCCGGGTATCTGGTGGATCAGGACGCTCGTGTCGATCTTCTCTGAGACCGGATCGAGGATGCTTCTGTATTTTTCTTTTACCCTGTCGAAATACTCCTTTATCTCTGTCAGGAGGGCAAGGTCAAGACCGGTATCGTACGGTGTTCCGTAAAGACCTGCAACCACAGTCTCTGTCGGCGGCTGGGATGTGCCGCCTGCAAACGGGGAGAATGCAGTATCCAGAATATCGACCCCTGCCTTGCAGGCAGCCATGTAGCTCATGGGCGCCATCCCGCTGGTGCTGTGCGAATGCAGGTCAACAGGCAGCCCGATCTCATCTTTGAGTATCTTGATAAGGTCATACGCGGCATGTGGTGAGATGAGACCTGCCATATCCTTTATGCAGATGGAGTCGCATTCAAGCGATGCCAGTTCCTGCGCGAACGCAACAAACGTCTCTATCGTGTGCACAGGGCTTATCGTGTAACTGATCGTCCCCTGAACGTGCGCACCTGTTTTCTTTGCCGTTCTGATTGCAACCTCCATATTCCTGATGTCATTTACCGCATCGAAGACCCGGAATATCTCAATTCCATTTTCTGCTGATTTTTCAACGAATTTGATGACAATATCGTCGGGATAATGCCGGTATCCGACAATGTTCTGCCCCCGAAGGAGCATCTGAAGCGGAGTCTCCCTGATCTCCTCCGCAAGGCTTCTCAGCCGGTCCCACGGGTCTTCATTCAAGAACCGGATGCAGACATCGAAGGTTGCACCGCCCCAGACCTCGAGCGAGAAGAAGCCGACGCTGTCCAGTTTCTCTGCGATCGGGAGCATATCTCGGGTCCGCATCCTGGTTGCGATCAGGGACTGGTGCGCATCCCTTAGCGTGGTATCGGTTATTGCTACTTGCGTCATTTCACTCTTTCTTTCTTGACCCAGTCCCTATTAAAAGGCGATCGTTTATTGGGTATTGCATGAGGTTGTCAGGTCACGCGAGTGTCTATGGGGTGTGGATGAATCGGCGCAATCAAATTTTTTAGTGAAAACCCCTGAGTTTATGGCATCCAAATTCGTGCAGTTGGTGCCATTCGTCCGCATTCGTGTTTAAGACCTGCACACACGTTTGCCGAAGCTATCTTCAGATCCGATCATACTGTCGAAAGTTGCAAAAAACAGATACAAAAAAGAAAAAAAGGGTGCGTGGGGTTACCACGCTTTAGTACATACCTTCCATGCCGCCCATACCTTCCATGCCTGGTGGCATTCCGCCGCCGCCACCTGGTGGCATCGGTTCTCCTCTGGATGCGATCACGTCATCGATCCGCAGGATCATGACGGCTGCCTCTGCAGCAGAACTGATCGCCTGCGTCTTGACATGCAGCGGCTCAACAATGCCTGCTTCCCACATGTCAACGATATCGCCGGTGTACACGTTGAGTCCTGCATGGACATTGCCGTCCTTGTGCTGGCTCGTCATCTCGACCAGTTTATCGATCGGATCGAGTCCTGCATTCTCTGCAAGCGTCCTCGGGATGATCTCAAGCGCATTTGCGAATGCGTTCACTGCCAGCTGCTTTTTGCCGGTCAGACTGTTTGCATACTCCTGTAGTTTCAGCGAGAGTTCGACCTCTGGCGATCCACCGCCTGACACAAGTTTTCCGTCCTCGATCGTGACTCCGACAACACGCAGAGCATCTTCAAGCGCACGCTCCAGCCCATCGACCACATGCTCGGTTCCACCGCGCAGTATCAGCGAGACCGCCATCGGGTTCTTGCAACCTGTTACAAAGACCATGTTCCCGCCGCCGATCTTCTTCTCCTCGACCATATCCGCGGAACCGATATCGGTAGCCTCGATCTCATCAAGATTCGTAATGTTCTTAGCACCTGTTGCTTTTGCCAGTTTATCGAGATCGCTCTTCTTGCATCTGCGAACCGCCATGACCTCGGCCTTTGCAAGGAAATGCTGTGCCATGTCATCGATCCCCTTCTGGCAGAAGAGAACGGTTGCACCGCTGTCAGTGATCTTTGTGACCATATTCTTAAGCATCTTCTCTTCCTGATCCAGGAATGACTGTAGCTGGTCAGGCGATGTGATCTGGATCTCTGCATCCACTTCAGTGCTCTTCAGTTCGACTGCAGTGCTCAACAGTAGGATCTTTGCATTCTCGACCTTCTTTGGCATGTTCGGGTGTACCCGCTCCTTATCGATGATCATGCCGCTTATCAGTTCAGAGTCCTCAACAGAGCCCCCAACCTTCTTTTCAACCTTGATATTCTCGATATCAACGGTCATCTCGCCATCGGTCTTCTCTGCAACCGACCGAACCGCATCAACACAGAGTTTGGAAAGTTTGTCCCTCGCCCCTTCGATCCCCTTTCCGGTCATCGCGGTGTTTGAGATCTTGAAAAACGCCCCCCCGTCATCTGGTGCGACACTGGTCGCGATCGAGTTGAGTATCTCATCAGCTTTGAGGGCTGCAAGCCTGTACCCGGATGCGATGATCGTTGGGTGTACATCCTTGTCGAGCAGGTCCTCTGACATCTTCAAGAGTTCTCCGGTCAGAACCGCAGCGGTCGTTGTGCCATCCCCTACCTCGTCATCCTGGGTCTTTGAGACCTCTACGACCATCTTCGCTGCCGGGTGCTCGATATCCATCTCTTTTAAGATGGTGACGCCGTCGTTTGTGATGACGATGTCGCCGAGTCCGTCCACGAGCATCTTGTCCATTCCCTTTGGTCCAAGCGTGGTGCGTACCGCAGCGGCTACTGCCTTCGCAGCCATGATGTTCGAGTTCTGTGCATCTCTTCCGCGTGTTCTTTCGCTTCCTTCACGCAAAATGAATATTGGCTGTCCTCCAAGTTGTCCTGCCATTTTTTATCATGCCTCACTTATATTATTAATGACCTTGATGTAATAATCAGGTCAACAAAACAGTGATAGTACTTCTATAAAAGGCTTGCGGTGGCGAGTGACTGTCGGCTTGCCGCAAGTGTTGTGGCAGACCCCCGGGTTTTCCAGACACTTCACAACCAGGTCATATCGACCAGATCATATCAAAAAATCGAAAGAAGAGAGATCATCAACAACTTGTTAAGGGGATATGCGAGCGGGAGTGTGGGAAGTGGGGAGTGGGGGTTAGTGTGGTTAAAAAAGGTTTTAGAAACCCGCTCGCATAGTACACCACTTTTACGTGGTGGTATATAAACCTTTCGACTCGATAAATCATATCAAAAACACCGAAAAGAGATAGACTCACCAACAAATTGTTAAGGGGATATGCGAGCGGGAGTGTGGGAAGTGGGGAGTGGGGGTTAGTGTGGTTAAAAAAGGTTTTAGAAACCCGCTCGCATAGTACACCACTGTTATGCAGTGGTATATAAACCTTGCGGCTCAGTAAGTTATATGCCTTAATACGGATATATTTTTCCTTAATACCCATATACAGCCATAATATCCATCCGATCACATAACCAACCATGAAAGAACTCCACAGAGAAATGATAATCGACATCACCCGGACACTTGGGCTGGACACAGTCAGTTTTCCGGACGATGTGGATTTCTCGATGTCGCGTACGCGCGCCTCCGGATACGCGCTCTCCAGACTGGTGATGAGCAGCCACTCCGGAACACACATCGATGCGCCGCTCCACTTTTTTGAGGGGCGCGAATCGCTTGATGAGGTGCCGGTTGAGCGGTTCTTCCTCGATGCGGACGTGATCGAAATTGAATCGCAAGCATCCGTGACCGTGTCAGAACTGGACGGCTATCCGGTCGAGCCCGGGCAGGCGGTTCTTTTTAAGACGCGGAACAGCGATCTGCCGCGCGAACGGTTCCATGAGAACTTCGTTTACATCGAATCTGACGCCGCGCGATGGCTGGTTGATAAAAGGGTGTCGCTGGTAGGAATCGATTATTTATCTGTCGAACGTTATGATGATATGGATTTTCCAGTCCACCGGACCCTGCTTGGCGCCGGCGCGCTGATCCTCGAGGATATCGATCTGCGGTCTGCCCCGCCGGGGCGGTACAGTCTGACCTGTCTCCCGATCAAGACCGTTCGTGCGGACGGCGCGCCGTGCAGGGCGGTTCTGCGGAGGATGCCATGAGTGCCATAATCATCTGTCCGAGATGCGGGAGCAGCGGCTGCGTCATCCCTGCTGAAGAGGTGCTTGAGTTGATATCTTCCATGTATGCCGCATGTCAGTCATGCGCGCCAGACCCCCTGATCAGCAAGCAGTTACCGTTTCATCAGCTCGACCAGCCCTTCCATAGCGTCGATGATGCTGCCATGCGGTGCCAGAACTGCGGGAAGCGGCATCTCGACATCGTCATCGCGCATGTACTCGGGATACTGGTGCGGGAGAGCTTGCGCGGCAAGGATGCAGCACTATCCGATGTCGGCACCCCGATGATCACGATCGGGTATCCGGTCCCGTTTCCTCCGAGACTTGGCAGGGACATGCTGATCCTTGTCATGGACGCAATTGACAGGGAGACCGCAGAGATGCTGGTGAACGAAGTCTCTGAGGTGAAGGGCGTGATCGAGCGAAAGGGGGAGCCGGGTCAGCCGGTTGGGATTTTGGATGCAGACCACACGCCCCACACATACAATCTGCTTGCTGGCTGCGATGTTCGCGGAGATGTAGTCTCATCGGTATTCGGGGAACTGTGCATCTACAAAACCCAATCCGACACGCATATCGAGTTCTCACGTGCCGAATCCGGCAAGATCGGGGTGCTCGAATCGTTATACTACCAGCGGAAGCTGGAAGGCACTGTTGTGGACGGCTGCTGCGGCGCGGGCACGCTCGGGCTTGTAGCGGTGCTCGCAGGAGCGCGCGAGGTGATACTGAACGACGCGTTCCTCCCCGCGGTTAAGAATACGATTCTTAACATCAAGGCGAACGCATCGATTCTCGGTCTCGATCCTGAACCGGAGATCCATACCGACCTCTCGAAACTCCCGCTGATCGCTGACACTGGTACTCCGAGATTGGTCGCAACAGCGCATGGAGATGGGGCATCCGGACATGTAGACATCTCGGTGTACCACGGCGATCTTGCGGATTTTGCTACAGTGATCAACCGCTGCGACCTCTGTCTGGTCGATGCGTTCATCGGCGTTTCGACCGCTCGATTCGTACAGGCGTGGAAAGAGAGAGCAGGAATGGTTGTTACGATATGAGGGTGCTTGGGGGCTGCCGCGTCACTCAGCTCCTGCTGTCGATAGCCGCGGGTCCTATATACGCTTTCTCAGGTGGCGCGATCCCGAGCATTCAGCACGGCTCGATCGTGGACGGCGGCTTGGATGAGATCGCATAAGCAACCCAGGTCACGCCGCCGATCTCGTTTGTGATCCTGCTGCTGATTTTCTCCAGCAGATCATACGGAAGCTTTGCAAAATCAGCAGTCATCGCCTCTACAGACTCGACTGCACGGATGATCACGATATGCCCGAACGACCGCTCGTCCCCGAGAACGCCTGTTGCAAGATCGTCGCCGACCATCGCGAACGCCTGCCATGTCTTGTCGTAAAATCCTGCAGTTCTAAGTTCTTCTTCGACGATCGCACCAGCATCACGGCAGATTCTCAGTTTATCAAGCGTCACCTCCCCGATGATCCTTGCTGCAAGACCCGGATCTGGGAACGGGTGGCGTTTGACGACGTTCTCCGGAAGATCGAGTTTCTTTGCGACCGCACGCACCTCATCCTTGTAGAGATCCCGTATCGGCTCGATCAGCCGCAGTTTCATCTCATCGAGCAGCGCGCCGACGTTATGATGCGACTTGATCCGGGATGCAAGATCAGAGGTCGCTGCACTCTCGACCCGATCCGGATAGATTGTGTTCTGCGCCAGAAAGTCAACATCCCGGATCCGCGTCGCAGCCTCATCGAAGACACGGATGAACTCATCGCCGATCACCTTCCGCTTCTCCTCCGGATCCGCAATTCCTCGTAATCGCTCCAGAAACCGATCTTTTGCGTCAACAACCTCGAGATTGATCTTGAAATGTTTTTTGAATGTGCGCACGATCTCTTCGGTCTCGCGTTTTCGCATGAGACCGTTATCGACATAGATGCAGGTCAGCCGATCCTGGATTGCGCGATGGATCATGACCGCAACGGTTGCAGAGTCAATCCCGCCGCTCAAGCCGCAGATCACCTTGCCGCCGCCTACCGCCTCCTGGATCTCTGCAATCGCGCTGTCGATGAATGATTCCGGACTCCATGTTGCATCGCAGTCGCATATCGAAAAGAGGAAGTTCCTGAGGATCTCCTCACCCTTGTCGGTGTGCACCACCTCGGGATGGAACTGGATGCCATAGATCAGCCCTTCCCCGACTTTCCTGAATGCTGCGACCGGTGATCCGGCTGTGTGTGCGATGATCTCGAAATTTGCTGGCAGACTCTCGATCAGATCCCCGTGTGACATCCAGACAACCGTGCTCTCCTCGATTCCACGAAATAGGTCTGCCATATCGTCTATCAAAAGTTCGGTCTTCCCGTATTCGCGCATCTCAGTCTGTTTGACATCCCCGCCCATGGCGTGCCCGATCAGTTGTGCCCCGTAGCAGATTCCAAGTACTGGAATTCCGAGATTGAATATTTCAGGGTCACATACCGGGGCATTCTCTGCATATACGCTGGAAGGACCTCCTGACAGGATGATCGCTTCCGGATTCATCTCCCTGATCGCATCAGGGGATGTGGTGTGCGGGATCAGTTCGGCGTATACCCCGAGATTCCTGCATCTCCGCACGATCAGATGACTATACTGCCCTCCGAAATCCATA
>JAUVWP010000121.1 GCA_030604085.1 Methanosarcinales archaeon
CCCGGAACGCTTCGATGATCTGGATCCGCAAGCGTTACATCAGGAGTACGTAGACCGATTCCTGGGCATAGATGTGAGCGTTGAGAGTGCCAATTTCCTGTATCCACCGTTAGAGGAGAGTTGATGTGTTGGTCTGGCCACGAGAGTATCTGGATACGCAATAGAGAGGACGCGATCTTTGCCGGGAGGAGGTGTTTTCTCCTCCCAAATATTTATATATTTATTGAATAGATGATATCAGGTAATAATATGACAGGAATAATAAATTGGAATGAATTATGGAAGACGATGATGTCGGGGCATAAGCGCAGAGGAGATCGCGGTGAAGACCCGGGCAGTATGTGGGACAAGCGAGCAAAGAAGTTCAATGAGTCTGTGATGCAGCATACCGAGCGTACTGAGAGGCAGATAACAAAGCTCGAATTGAAACCCGAGTACACGGTTCTGGACGTTGGCGCAGGAATAGGAAGACTAACAATTCCCATTGCAAAGCAGGTGAAGTCTGTTACTGCGGTAGACCAGTCAAAAGGCATGCTTGCGTGCTTACAGGAGAACATGGAGAGAGAAGGCATAACAAACGTAACATCCATCAATAAACGATGGGAAGAGATCGAGCTGGGCGTTGATATAGAGCCGCATGATGTCGTTATCGCATGTCACTCGCTCGGGATGCCTGATATACAGGAAGCAATAGAGAAGATGGATGCTGCTTCGAAAGGATACGTCTATATCATCTCCTCTGCTGGCAGATGGATGGATGGTGGTATGGAGGCGATCCTCGGCAGAAGAGGCAGATCATGGGGTATGATGGATTACATCTTCTTCTGCAATCTGCTGCACGAGATGAAGATCTATGCGAACGTTAATATTCAGGATACCGAATACGAGCAGCACTACGACAGCCTCGACGAAGCAGTTGACCGATGGAAGGGGACGCGTGATCTGCCAGAAGAGAAGGAAGACGCTTTGAGAGCGTATTTGTCCGGAATCCTGATAGAAGATGGCGGAACGCTCTTGTATAAGCGTAAATCAAAGAACGCGACGATATGGTGGCAGAAAGGTGACTTGAAATGACACTGAACATTCCATTGATAGCAGGAATATTCGTGGTGATCGTTCTCATAGCGATGGCTGTGAAGATTACGAGGCAGTATGAACGTGCTGTGGTATTCAGATTCGGAAAGTTGCTCGGCGAGAAAGGTCCCGGGCTATTCCTGATCATACCATTCGTGGACAGGATCGAGAGGGTTGACCTGCGTGTAAGGGAGCTTAATGTCCCAAAGCAGACCATGATAAGCAGCGACAACGTGAGCCTTGATGTGGATGCTGTGATATACTTCAAGGTTACGGATTCGTGCAGGGCAATCGTCGAGGTTGAGGATTACGAGGCTGCAACAGCGCTCCTTTCCCAGACAACGCTCCGTGATGTGCTTGGTCAGAACGAGCTTGATTCGATCCTTTCTGAGCGGGACAGGCTCAATAAGAAGGTGCAGGAGCTACTGGACGTTGCAACCGATCCCTGGGGGATGCAGGTCGTTTTGGTCACCATGAGGGATGTGGCTCTACCTGAAAATATGCTCAGAGCGATTGCAAGGCAGGCAGAGGCAGAACGAGAGAAGAGGTCGAGAATCATCCTCGCCGAGGCTGAATACCAGGCATCAGAGAGGATGAGTGAGGCTGCAGCATTCTATGAGAAGACGCCTGTTGCGCTGAAGCTCCGTGAATTTCAAACACTCACCGAGATTGCCAAGGAGAAGAATCTGATCGTGATATCGAGTGGAGCGGCAGGAGGAGATGGAGGTATTGGTGCAACCGCTGGTCTCACCAAAGCCTTTACCGAACGGTAAACTAAGAGATGGCAAAAACAATAAGACGCAGGGGAACACGCACAGGAAAGAAGAGCGCGATACAGGAGGAGCACAGCAAGCGGATCGGGATGAAGATCATCCTCATCTTAACCCTCCCGGTTCTTATATTCATTATCACCGGCATCTCGGCAACGCTTGGATCCGCAGACCTCTTAATATGGGATGCTTACTCTGCGATTCTTCACAGGATCTTCCCTGAGTACTTCTATACAACCTGGCTCTCTGATATCTGTGTCTGGCATCTGAGGCTCCCCCGCATCGCATGGGCTATTACAGCAGGCTTTGGTCTCGGCATAGCCGGGGCTGCGATGCAGGCAATACTCAGAAATCCACTGGCAAGTCCTTTCACGCTCGGGATCTCATCAGGTGCAGCATTTGGTGTCTCTCTTGCGATAGTTCTCAATCTCGGATTCTTTGGAGGGATGTGGCTCATAGTAGGAAATGCATTCATCTTTGCCATGCTCTGTTCCGGTCTCATCCTCGGATTAGCATCCATCAGAGGAGCCACATCCGAGATCATGATACTGTGTGGGATTGCGATGAACTACATCTTCGGTGCTGCAAGCAGTCTATTCCAGTACTTTGCCTCCGATCAGGAGCTGAGGGGGATGTCATTCTGGGGGATGGGCGATCTTGGCGCATTCTCATGGGAGGAGCTACGGCCTGTAATTGTACTGATTGCGATCGGCAGTTTCGTGCTTATGAGAAAAGCATGGGACCTCAATGTGATGACCGTTGGAGATGAGACCGCAAAGAGCCTTGGTGTGGATTCTGGTCGGATCAGACTGATCGTGATGACAGCGTCAAGCCTCCTGATCGCAGGAATCGTGGCATTCACAGGAATAATCGGATTTATTGGACTGGTTGGTCCGCACATGGCACGTATGATAATCGGTGCAGATCACAGATTCCTGCTTCCAGCCTCCGGTCTCCTTGGTGGCGTCATACTTCTCGGCGCAGACACTGTTGGAAGGACGATTCTAGCACCGATCATCCTCCCTGTCGGTTCTATGACGTCCATGCTCGGAGTTCCGTTCTTCCTGTACCTGATACTGAAGCGGAGGAGAGAGTACTGGTGAGGTGATCTGTGAAATGGTGATGATAAAACTCGAGACGATCGATATCGTCTTCAGCTATGATGGACATTCAGGTCCGCCGATTCTCGATGATGTATCCATCCAGCTTGCCCCGTCAAGGATACTTGGCATCGTTGGTCCGAATGGCTCTGGCAAATCCACTCTCCTCAAATGCATAGACAGGATCATAAAACCGAATCATGGAAGCGTGCTTCTGGACCGGAGAGAGATCATGAAGATGGGCAGGATGGAGATAGCAAAGAAGATCGGTTATGTGCAGCAGACCATCTCTCGCGGCTTTCCAACCTCTGTCTTTGATACCGTTCTGATGGGCAGACGCCCGCATTTGAACTGGCGTAGCGATGAGGAGGATGATGAGAAGATATGGGAGGTTTTGCGACTGCTCGATATCGAGGACCTTGCGCTCAAGTACTTTGGCGAGCTGAGCGGTGGTCAACAGCAGAAGGTCCTGATCGCACGAGCGCTTGCACAGGAGGCAGAGGTGATCCTTCTCGATGAACCGACAAGCAACCTCGATATACTGCGTCAGTTTGAGGTGATGGACATCATACGAGATCTCGTAAATAAGAAGCTCGTCTCGGCAATCATCGCAATACATGATCTGAACCTCGCATCAAGGTACTCGGATAAGATAATCATGATGAAGAGGGGGAAGATTGTGAGTGCGGGTGAACCTTCTTATGTGCTTACCGCAGATAACATCGCATCGGTCTATGGTGTCGAGGCTGTCATAAGGAAACAATCCGAAGCACCATACATCATACCGATCGGACCCATCAAGACAACGATCAGGAAAGGCTGATATATTGAGATACACGATCGAAACTCACGAACTGACAAAGAAGTTCGCATTGCAGAAGGGATTTACCGACTTTTTCCTGCATCCGTTCAGAAAGGATGAGATAACAGCCGTTGAAGAGGTGAACATCAAAATCGAGAAAGGCGAGCTGTTCGGCATTCTCGGACCGAATGGTGCTGGCAAGACCACGCTCATAAAGATGCTATGCACGCTGATCTCCCCACGGAAGGAACCGCTTATGTAAATGGGTATGACATCGCAAAGGATAGCGGAAAGGTCAGGGAATCGATCGGTTTCATCACCGCGGATGAGCGAAGTTTCTACTGGCGACTCACCGGGCGACAGAATCTTAAGTTCTTCGCTTCTCTCCATAATTTTTATTCTTATGATGCAGAAAAAAGGGTGGATGAGCTATTAAGTCTTATCGGGTTAGAAAATAGAGCAGATGACAGGTTTCTGAGTTATTCTGCCGGAATGAAACAACGGATGGCTATTGTACGTGGATTGCTGAACGATCCAGCGGTTGTGTTCATGGATGAGCCAACCAAGGCTCTGGACCCGGGCGCGGCATATACTTTAAGAGAATTTATCAAAGAGCGTATTGTAAAGGAGCAGGGAAAGACCGTTTTTCTATCCACACACCACCTTGGCGAGGCAGAGCAGTTGTGTGACCGGATTGTGATCATCGATGAAGGTAAAATAAAGGTGATTGGAACTATAGAAGAACTGAAAAGTGATTTGCACAAGCCCAATCCTACACTGGATGATGTGTTTGTACATCACACTGGCAAAGAGTTCAAAGAAGAAATGCCAGAGCGTCCTCAATCGGGGCGTAGAAGGATGGTGCACAGGATACAGGGAGGCGGAATGAGGGGGATGAGATTTTGATATGCAAAAAAGCGTTTTCCTTCATAATAAGAGATCTGGTACTTGCAACAAGCTATAAATTTGAGTTCTTCCTGAGACTGTTCTTCATCTTCTTCTCGATTCTAACCTTCTACTTTGTTGCCAAGCTGGTAGGGGGTGCGGGAATGGCGCATCTTGAGCCTTATGGCGGAGATTATTTCTCCTTTGTGCTGATAGGTATAGCCTTTTCAGGATATTTGATGACGGCTCTCAGGAGTTTTTCGGAGAGCATC
>JAUVWP010000005.1 GCA_030604085.1 Methanosarcinales archaeon
ACGAGAGCGAGGGCGCGCCAGAGGTTGAGTACTGGCTAAACGACGGGCACGAGAATCTGAACGGCAAGAACTCGCACGACGAATGCACCACCTCCTTCGCTGCTGCGACGTCCGCAAATTCGGATGCTAGCCTCACGGTCGCGTATATCTGCGGAAGTCCTGGCCAGAAGGATTACCTCTACATAAACGATAATCAGATCGGGGGTGATGATGTGGCTAACAGCATGGGGGATTCCGCTAGCGATTTTGATATCAAGACTTTTGATGTCACAGATCACTTTGATCCTGCAGGAAATACCCTGTTATTCAAAAGAGGTGACGAAACAACGGTTCACCCGTTCATTACGGTGCTCACGCTTGCGAGCGGCGACGCGGCGACGCCAACGCCAACGCCGTCGGAGACGAAGCCGGATCTGACAATCACCGAGATCAAATTGCCTGACCGGGTCTTTGCGGAGACGAACAACACAATTGAGGTCGTTGTGCGAAATCGGGGTGATTATGATGTCACGAATGCATTCAATCTCGAGTTGTCTGTGGGAAGCATCCTCCTCGGATCGGTCCGCATACCCGACCTCGGCGCGGGCGAGAGCGAGACTGTGCAATTCATCTGGAATCCGGATGAGACGATCGAGTACACATTGCGTGCGATGGTGGATGTCAACAACGTTATTGACGAAGCAGACGAGACAAACAACGAGGCAGTCTCTGTTGTTACGGTGGGCGAGTCGATGGGGTACTATGGCGACGATTCGATTGAGACGTTTAAGCATGGCACAATCAACGGCAGCATCGTGTATACCCTCGGAAACAGCAGCTACGCTGACCCGAGCGAGTTGAATAGATTGAGCGGTGATGACGAGTGTGGGTACGTGGTCGGGTACAATCTGACGCTGCCATCTAATGCGACCGTCAGAAATGCGCGATTATATGTGTACTGGACATGGGGAACAGATGGGTCTGAGGGTAAGGATGCCCAGATGAACGTCACCTTCGGCAATAACGTGGATATGCCGGCAGATGAGAAATATACCGATAGAAAGGGCTACGATCCGTACAACTATCCGAGCGGCACGTACTGTTACAACGTGACCGATTATATCGAAGACGGAAACGGCAGCATGGTCAATTACACAACCATTGTGCGGAACACCGGTGAGGGTTATGCAAAGTTTGCAATCTATGGGACCAACCTTCTGGTGGTCTACGAGGATTCGAAGGAACCTGAGATCGAGTATTGGATAAACGAGGGCTGCGACATCCTCCATTCGTTCGACAATGATGACGATGATCTTGATATAACTCCGGAGGATGCGACAACGAAGATATATTTCCCGGGCGTGATCGATCTTGCCAAGATCAGGCAGGGTACGCTCATAACGTTTGTCACAGACGGGACTGTGGGCGGTGATGAACTCAGATTCAACACCGAGACATGGGATGATGTCTACGAAGACGCCTCCCAGAGTATCACAATCGACGAACGTCATGTGACTGACTATCTGAATACCAGTGGCAATTATGCGCAGATCAGGGAGATTAATGAGCAGGGCATGGTTCCGAGTACCGCACTCCTCATCCTTGAGCGCGGACAGAAGGTCCAGCAGCTCGATCAGGTTCCGATCGCAGTAAACGAGATCACTGACATGGGCATCCACTACATATCTGATGATACGTACGGCGCAGTCTTCGGGACGCTCAGGTTTGCCATCTATGACCTGTTCGATCGAATCGCAAGATATCGGGAGGCAGAGGATATCTGGGTATATGCAGTGCCCGCTGATTGTGAACCCGATTATAATATGTGGATGAATGTCACAGTAACCAGTAAGCCGATACGAACACTCAGGATCTTCGATGATCCGTACACCAACGAGGCGCAGGATTACGAAACTGAGGTCTGCTTCTTTGATGAGGATTGCGATGGTGTCTTTGATGAGGATAACGAGACCAGGATCTACCGAACCACGACCAGCCAGGATGGCACGTTTGCACTCCGGCTGGATGGGGGGATGTATGACATCTACGCCAGATACTGAGAATAATGAGAATCGATGGAAGATTATATCGATTGTTGTGATTCTGATCGCATTGATCTCGGTTATGTTAAACGTGTATTTTTATCTTTCAGATGAGTCTGAAATAGCACCCAGCGCTAACAATGAAACGAACTGTTCCACCGTCCTGAATACATCGGATGAAGACGAAATAGGGATGCACAGGATTGCAAGGATGGTAATCACGCCCGGCGATACCACCGAGATCGAGTAAGTGCGATTCTCTGACATGAGTAACACTTATATACTGTTGTGTTATTTACACATCAGCAGTACTATTATTGCTGCGAATAGCTCGAAATAGTTCGAGATTAATAACATAATATACAACATAGGAGGTATAAAATGAAAAAGATACTATCTTTGATATGCATCGCTGTTCTCATGACGGTTGCGCCTGCGTTGGCGGCCCCGGATCTGAGCGTGGAGAGCGTAGCTCTGAACTGCGGGTATCTCTTCGGCAACGAGAGCAATGAGATATCTGCAACAATCACGAACGACGACACTGATTGTGAAGGATCGTTCAATGTCAGTTTCGTTCTCAGCGATGGATTCAGCGCAATTGAGTCGGTTGATGCATTAGCTTCAGGGAACAACACTATAGTGAGCATCAATGACCCGACCATCAGAGATGCTGGTGCTGAGGTGACGATAACCGTGACAGCTGACTGTTATGGCGAGATTGCCGAGGACGATGAATCGAATAACGAAACAACGTTGAATACAAACGTTGTGAATAACGGCTATGAGGGCAAGCGCTACACCGGTGGCGAAGACATCACCACAAAGAATACCTTTGATCTCAACGGAGATCTGGTATATTCCGCAGGTGACAGCTACTACCTGAGTTCTTACTCCTATCCGCACTGGACGGCATATGATGCCAGCTGGACAGATGCCGAGCTTCTAATCCCGACCACAGCAACCGTTGTGGACACAAGACTGTACGTACCCTACACATGGGACAAAGCAGGCGTGATGTCAGGGGTTAGCCTCACATTCAACACAGCCGCCCAGACACCGGATGTGCACTACGCTGACGAGAAAATGCATGGCACCAGTTACCCCTACGGAATGCTCGTCTATAACGTAACCGGTAATTTCGATACAGCAGGCAACATAGCTAATCTCACCAACTTGCACAATGGAGGCGGCAACGTATCCATGCGCGGCATGATGCTGGTAGTAGTATACGAAGATGCAACCGAACCACGCAGGCAGATATTCGTCAACGAAGAATTTGACCTGATCTACGGCGGCTCGGATTATTGCACGACACCTGATGAAGCCACTGTATGGGCACCGATCACAGGAGCAACGATCAATCCGGCACTAACAGCGAATGCCAGACTGATAACATTTGCACCCGGTGCTGATGGTTCTGGCAGTGCAGGCGAAGGCGAACTGATCTTCAACGGAGAGATGTGGAATGACGAATGGACAGACAACGAAGTACACCAGATCGGGATCAGCGATCGTGATGTAACATCATATCTGCTCTCAACAGGGAACGTTGCAGGTTTCCAGAGCAATGCAGACTGGATGGAAGCAAGCAATGCGATCCTTATATTAGAGGAAGGAGATCCATGGGCAGATTCTGATTCTGATGGTGTACCGGATTGCTGGGATCTTGAAGATGACACGCCTTCGGGATATCTCACAGATTCAGACGGTGTAGGGTATCGCATCGGTGATGTCAACCGGGATGGTAAACTTACGAGCGCAGATGCGCTAATGATCCTGCAGGCGATAGTTGGGAACATCGAGCTGTAGAAGCTCGATACTCTTTTTTTTATTCCGTAAGACTTTGCCCGTCGAGGATATCCCGCCGATTGGGACATCCAACGTCGCAGCCACATCTCACTCCAAAACCGCGCCCATCTTTGCCTTCCACTCGGCGATGTCTTCTGCTGTCACCACATCGATCGACCCGCCCTGCATATCCCCGGTCACATCGCCCATCCGCTCCTCGATCCAGCCCTCCATCTCGAGATACGCATTCTTGAGCCCATCGAGCACCTCAGGGTCCGCATCCCAGAGTCCCCGCTCTGCCGCCTCAAGAAGCCTTCTTCCGATCTCCTCGAGCGCGTAGGGGTTGTTCTCCTCAAAGAACTGGCGCATCTCATCGTCGAGCACGAACGTCCACGTGATGTCATCGAAGATCCAGTCATCGACCTCATGCGTGGTCGCTTCCCAGCCATAGACGCGCCCGATCCGCTTCGAGATATCGCTTGCGCCCTTGTAGCCGTGATTCTTCACCCCCCGGGTCCATTTCGAGTTCAGGAGCTTTGTCCGCACGACTCTTCGCATCTCATCCGCAAGCGTTCTCACCTCGACCCGGTTCACATCGCGGGTGTCCCCGTAGTACGCAGAGACCTCGTGACCCGAAACCTCCCTTGCAGCAGTGGTAAGCCCGCCGTGCGTTCCAAAGTAGCAGCAGCAGCCACAGAGGTCATATTCGTCTGTGACCGTCTTGTTAAAGGTGAGATCAACGGTTTTGAGCTGGGATGCAAACTTACCATGGGATTCCGCGCCGAACACACCTTTTCCATACTCGTACCCGTTCCAGTACAGGTACACATCGGACAGATCCTTATCTTCCTTCCATGCAGAGGCATAAACAGCGAGATTTACTCCGTTTCCATACGTTCCGGGCTTGCTTGAGAATATCCGTGCTCCACCGCTACCGATAGTTCCAGTTCCGGTTTCAGTTCCAGCCCCTGCCCCATCCACATCTCCAGCCTCTGCTTCTACCCCGTCTGATGTGTGTTTCTTGATGTAATTCATGTCATCGGGTTCATCAAGGACTGATATCGCCCGTATTGCTTCATCAAGGAACTCTACGCAGTTATAGAAACAGTCCCGCGTGATCCCGCTCACCCTGATCGTGACATCGATTCTCGGGCGACCGAGTTCCTCAAGCGGGATGATCCTGTATCCATTCACCCGACTGCCGTCCCATACAGGCTCTGCGCCTATAAGATGCATGATCTGCGCAAGCTGCTCGCCATCTGCCCACATAATGTCAGATGCCATCCAGTACATCGCAATGTTCTCAGGAATCCGCCCATGCTCTTCCTCGTACTTGGCAATCACGCCATCTGCAAGCCGCTCCCCGATCCTCCACGCTGCCTTTGTGGGTATCTTGAACGGATCGAGCGAGTAGAAGTTCCTGCCGGTCGGGAGAATCTCAGGTTTCCCCCTTGTTATGAGACCGGACGGTCCCGGCTCGATGAATCCGGCATCAAAGCCGTGGAAGAGCGCACCGATCTCATCGGATGCATCGATCGCCGAAGAGATAGTGCGGATCTTCTCTGCAATTGGGGAGACCGCAGACATAGACTCGTCCGGGTTATTTAACCGATCTTTGAGTACCTCTTTTACGATCTCATGATCAGGGAGCGGGTCAGGTTCTATGAACCGTCTTATCAGTTCCTTTCCAAGAGAATCGATCTCTGAAAAGTCATCGGTGACATCGATATCCACCCCGATCATGCCAGATACTGCTTTCCGGAGTTCCGAATCGTACCGGAGTATTGAGTTGATCAGTTCAACCTTCCTGTCGCCTTCCAGAATTTCCCCGAATATATGCATCCCATCAGGGATCTGGCTGTTATAGATGCGGCTTATCGTCTCGTGCGCAGCATCGACGATTCTCTCAAATGTTGCTCCCTCTTCCACCAGTCTTTCGAGGTGTATATCTAGAGAGAGTTTCGTGCTGATGAGGAGATCTGTTATCACATGCTCTGCGGCATGGGCTCTCCCTTTGTCGGTCTCTTTCGTCTTGTTATACTCTGCGATCTGGTCTTCCAGTTCCTTTAACTCGCCATAGACGCCGCTTTCCGTCATGACCGTCTGCGCATGATCGATCAGTGTTGCATAGCTCCTCCTCTTTGCAATCGTGCCTTCGGGAGGATTGTCAGAGTTGTAGATGTACAGATGAGGGATATTTCCGATCGCAATATCAGTATAGCATCGCTCTGAGAGCGCAACTGACTTTCCTGGCAGGAACTCAAGGTTTCCGTGCGTTCCGACATGCACGATCACGTCCGCGCCAAACTCATTTTCGAGATACCGGTAGGTAGCCATGTACTGGTGCGGCGGCGGTATTTCGGGATCGTGCAGGATCTTGCAGACCTCCCCATCGCACCTCGATCCGGCACAGCCCCGCTTTGGCTGGATGCAGACCACCGCGTTTCCAAACGTTACGCCGGTCACAACGATCTTGCCGTCGTGGACCATCGCAGCAGGAACGCCGTCCTTTGCCTCGCCAGGTGGATTTCCCCACACCTCGCACATCCGTGCCCTGACATCCGGAGCAAGTGTGCCGAACCACTCCTCGTACTCCGCCTTCGTGACCATCGCGAGGACTCCGCCGCTCTTAACGATCTCGTCAATCGTCGTCCACCGAAACTCTGCGATCGCTTTGCGGCTCATGATCGTCTCGATCAGTTCCTTTCCACTTTCAGGTGGATCGACCGAGTACCCACTCTCCTTCATCCGCCCGAGTATCCTTGCAACGCTCTCGAGCGTATCGAGATGTGCGCCTGCACCGATCGTCGCCTCGAGACCCGCACATGGGCTGTTGTGCAAGATAAATGCAACTTTCCGTTTCTGGTGTGGTTTGTCCTTGAGTGCGATCCATCTCCTGACCCGGTTTACGACCTTTCGCACCCGATCCTCGATTGCAGTGTGCATCTCGAACTCGGTCCCGTGCGCCTCCTCTGATGTCGCAACCCCGATGATGATCGGCTCGATCACGCCTTCGAACTCAGGCATCGCGACACTCCAGCCGATCTCGGTACTGCCAAGTCCATGAAGATCCGCGTTCCACTCACCCTCTGTCGCATGGTACGCCATCAACGGATGGAAGACCGGCACATCGAGCCGTTTCAGCACATCCACAGATCCTGCGTCATCCCCGAGATTGAATACCGACTGGAGGTTTATGAGCGCGTCAATCCCGAGAGAATCCATGAAGAACTCTTCGATAACCTCCCGATCGGGTTTGGAGCCGAGTTCGGCATCACCGATCCCGTGACAGAATACAGGAATCACACAGGAGTCCCACTCAAGCTCGCGGACCAGCGAGTTTACGATCTCAAGATCCCCGCTCTCCCGGTACCTCCGGTTGAAGAGGATGCCCACGGTGTGCTTCGATTCTTCGGGTTTGTACCATTTTAGATACTCCTCGATTCCTCCAAAAGCCCTGTCCGCATCCGGATGGTAGATTCCCTGCCACAGCATCTCTTCTGGCGGGGCGTACTCGTATTCCATGCCCAGAACCTCTTTTCCTATGTATTGAAGCATGTTTTCTATGTTTTCTGATCCGCCATAGACGTGGTAGGCGTTGACCGCCGCTGTAATCTTTAAAGGGACGTTTGAAAGCTGCCAGAACGACGGATCGTAGCCAAAGGAGATTATCGGGATGTCCTGATCCAGTCTTTCAATGATCTCGTCCCAGATCCAGTCGTTTGTCGGACGCAGTAGAATGACATCCGCATCTCCAAGCATCTGTGTGCACAGCTCTCGCTTCTCCTCATCCTCAAGATCGCGCGGAGTCCATGCACTGAGCGCGATCCCGAGTTTCACACACGCCTCTGCAAGGAGCGGTACATCGCTCCCCCATGTTATCGAGGTCAGTTTCATCTCAACTCCATCCCGAATGCAGTTCTGTCAGGAGTTCCTGTTCGGCTGTGGCGATCTCGCAGACCTGCCCTGCCGAGAGTTCCCCGACCTGATAATACTTGCCGCCAGCGTGCTCTGCGATATCCTTGCAGTATCCAAGCTGCATCTTCACAAACGACCTGCCAGCAGCTTCTGTATCGAGAACGACGACGTGAATCCCTGCGGATCTCGCGTCTTCTGCGATTCCGAGCAGTTCTTCCTTGATCCCCGCGTCCCCAAGTGATACATTCGCACGCCCGTCCGAGATAAGAATCATTATCGGAATCGTCTCCTCGTTCTTCTTTAGCTCTGCAAGTAACAGGTTTAGTCCTGTGATGAGACCGGCAGAGAGCGGTGTCTTCCCACCGGTCGGAAGATCGTGGAGCTGCTTGAATGCGAGATCGGCGCTTCTGGAGAGCGGGAGCAGCACATCCGCGCTGTTGCCGCGAAACGCAACCATCCCCAGCCGATCGCGCTGCTGGTACGAGTCCAGAAGGAGCGAGAGCACCGCACCTTTTGCACTCTCCATCCTGTTCGACGCGCCCATCGAACCTGAGGCATCCACCACAAAGAGAGTTGCTGTGGAGACCTTCCCGACCCGGATCTTCTCCCTGAGGTCCTGATCCCTGATGAAGATGGCTGCCCCCCCATCCTCGCCTGTACACCGGTCCCTCTGATGCGGCGCAGCAGCACAGATCGTGGCGTCGATCGCGATATCGGTTGGTCTGCCGCGAGGCAGGGTGTGCCGTGCGTATCTGCCACGGTTATACAGCGCAAGCGTTGGAATCCTCCGCCCTGATGTCTTTCTGCGGTATCTCCGGTCTCGCTTCTGCCTCGGTATCACGACTCCGGCATCTATCGGGCTACCAATCTCAAAGACCGACTCCTGCGACGTACCCCCCTCATCTCCAGTATCAGGCGGATCCTGCATCTCCTGCTGACCCGGTTCATGCTCGTGATCCTGCTCATGCTTATGTTCGTTCTTATGTTCGTTTTCGTGATTCTGTTCGGGTTGCTCGCTCTCTTCATCGGGTTTCTGCTTCTCTTCACTCTTTTCTTCACTCTTCTCTTCCATTATGCGGTCGAGTTTCTCGGTATCGAGTTCAGGCGGCTCAAACGGTTTCTTTCGCATCCTGTGCGGCAGCGCAAGTTCCATCGCTTCCTTTATGTCACCGAGCGTGACCTCGGTACGGCTGTCGAATGCCGCAATCGTCTTTGCGGTTCTCGCAACAACGATCTCTGCCCTGTGCGTCCTGACGCCAAGTTCGATACATATCTCGACAGTGGTTCGCAGGAGATCGTCGCTGATCCGGGTGTCTGGGAGAATCCGTTCTGCCTTCGATATCTTCTCACCAAGCTCCCTCTGCGAATCCTCGTAACTCTTCCTGAACCCCTCCGGATCAGCATCAAACCGCTCTGCAACCTTCACGATCGCAACACGCTCGCCCACGTCGCTTAAACTCTCGACATTCGCCTGCAACCCGAACCGATCCAGCAACTGCGGTCGTATCTCGCCCTCCTCAGGGTTCATCGTCCCGACGAGGATGAACCTCGACGGGTGGATCACGCTGATCCCCTCCCGCTCAACCACATTCACAGCCATCGCAGCCGAGTCCAGGAGAACGTCTGCGACATGGTCGTCAAGGAGATTGATCTCATCGATATACAGGATGCCACGATTTGCTGCGGCAAGGATTCCGGGTTCAAGTGCCCATATACCTTCCTTTATCGCTTTCTCTATGTTGAGCGTGCCAACGACCCGATCCTCGGTACAACCGAGCGGGAGCTCGATGACCCGCCTCTTTCGGGTCACGATATCGAGTTTTCCACCATTCGCCGCGCTCTCGTAGCAGATATCGCACATCTCATCAGGATTACCAGGATTGCAATTAAACGGGCAGTTCCCGACCACCTCAATCTCGGGAAGCAGTTCTGCAAGAGCCCGAACCGCTGTCGACTTCGCTGTCCCTTTTTCGCCCCTTATTAAAACGCCCCCGATCTTTGGGTTTATGGCGTTTAGTATCATTGCTTTTTTCATCCGCTCCTGCCCGACCATTGCAGTGAAGGGTAGTATCTGTCTTCTTATGTGGTGCATCTCGTAGCCTCGGTCTGATTGCTCTTGTGGGATCGATCGTTTGTTATCAATCTCGGTTATCAGTATCGAATTTTATGACGATAATAGTAAAGATAACACTGAAGGATTGATATTTAAAAGTTTCGTGACATCGGTCTTGTCCCGCACAGATGTAGGATCGGTCTCGCAATTCAAAACCGCAATAAAAATAATCCGGGGTAGGGAGTTATATCAAAAATAAGCATCCGATTTCGCAAGATATCAGATATCCAATTGTAAAATCGCCCCGGTTATTCAGGTAGCAACTCTGACAGGTCGCCGTAAAATTTGAGCAGCAACTGGGTCACCGGATTCTCCTCGTCCAGCGTGAACGTGCGGATCTGTTTCCCAACCTTCTTTTCGTTGATGATCTCGATTGCGAGCAGCGGTTCGATAACTCGTGAAACACTCGAATGCGATAGTCCGGTCTCCTCTGCGATTCCGGAGAGGTACGTGAATGTGCTCCGGTTCTTTATGAGATTCTCAAGAACGATCATCTGCGCCGTCCTCCCGAATGCTTTTTCAAGTGCGCTCATGTGTCTAACTATGCGTCCATTATTTATAAGATTACCCATTTTGGAGTTTGACAGGGCGGTGTTACGGCGTCTCTTTTGATCAATCGGTAGATTGGAAAAACAGGATGGTTGCATTTCTTACCGATGCCCTGTGGGTTGAAGTTCACCCGTTGGGGTGAATTTGGGTGAAACGTAGCAAAGCCACACACCCGTTGTTAGGCAAGTCCGGTATGACCAAAATCCCCTGGAGCTTTTAGTTGCGATTTACGCCATCATCACCGTCTGTAAATCTTATCGTGGTGGTCGTAATCCTCAATTATTACCAGTTTATTATAGTCATCCACAGAAAATACAAGGACATAACTCTTGTCTATGTGCACCCGTTTCAAATGCTGCAGCGGACTCCTCAGGTTTTTGTAACGGTGTGGGTCACGTCTTATTTCTTCGATCTTATTATAGATTCGTTCCAACTGTTCCCGATTCTTTGCTGCAAGTTTGAAAAATATCTTTTCCACGGTATTTCGGAGGGCATAGTCATACATTCTCGTCCAACCCAAAGTGGCTTCTGAAATCCGTAACTTGCACCACCGTTTCGTTCTCTCGTGTTCTCATCTTTTCTATGAACTCCGGTCTAAGCTCAGGTTCCAGAAACTCGCTCTCATACTTTTGTATTATCAACTTGATCGCCTCTGATTTGTTCTTAAACCCAAACTTAGCTTTTATTATGTTGAGCACCCGATTCTCATACTCTGTCAGATTCACCATTGTTTGCACCATTGTTATCACTCATTATGTTTTGTTATATGTCATAACCTCTCATTACATAAAACCTTCGATGAATGGCAAGGGCTTGTATACGTTTTGGGTGCAGGCGAAGGACAACGGCGAACCTGGTGCAGGCAGCGATCACTTCGACATTGAGATCTGGAACGGCATTGATATGTCTGATCTGCACTACAAGGCAAATAACATCATATCGGACGGGGATATCCAGGTTCGCACGAATTGGAGGAGACGTATCGAGTGACTCTGGTGCTCTGTTTTTGGTGACGGGGTACCGCCCCACTTTTTTTGACGTTTGAAAGAAGTTTTATCATTTGTAAATGCCCTTTCTATGCCCTATTCTCAGAATCACCACGTTATTGTCGTCAATATCAAATACAACTCTGTAATCTCCAATTCTAAATCTATATGACCCTATCTTATGGTGCATCAACTTTCTGGAATATTTTATGGGATCTTTAGCATATTCCTTGAGTTTAGTAGCGATTCTATTCTGCATCCCCCTGTCGATGTTTTCCAGGTCTTTCAACGCCCTCTTGAGTAAATACTACCTTATACATCAAAGATTTCCTCAAGGCATTTCACTCTGCCCTCTTTGTAATCGGTTCTCGCCTCTTCGATTGAGTGTAGATATTCGTCACTTGAAAGCGCTAACATGTCTTCGATTAGATCTTCCATGGCACCTCTGATCGCATCCGACAGTAAAGAGCGAAATTCCACAACAGATAAATCCTTTACCATCGTTTCCATAAGTGACAACCTCTTTCTATAGCTTGAATGTAACTACTTAAAAAATTTCGCCCAGTAGGTGGTGTAGCTCCGGCACAAATCACATCCATGGCGGCACCGGACCACGAAGCCCCCCGTGCGGGCGGACGCTTGGGGCTGCCGGTGTCGGCACGGCGGCGGAACGTTGGGTGCAGGCACCAGCGCCCCGGCTGCCCGGCGGCGGCATCAGAACAGCGCCGGCACCCTGGCGCATGGGCGGCAGTTCCGGGCAAGAGTACATACGTTTTTGCGAAGAGTGGGAGTTCGTATCACAAATCCAAAAAGCTTATGTGAGGAGCGGTAATTTGGAATATGGCTCTTCCTCTGGCGCACGGGCTTTGGGAATCTGCGCAAGGACTGGAGAGGGGCGACACACGAACAAAGGAGGACTACAAACGAAGATACGAGGGATCTTAACGACTACAGCGCTAATCTTAGCGCTTATTACCATATCTACAACAACAGCAGCCGCGCTTTCTTGCAGCGACGGCGACATCTGCGTAAATCCGTCTGGCTGGTGGCGCGACGGCAGCGTGCTCACCGTGAGCGCAACGCCAATTCGGGCGGCGGTCGATAAAGCGAACGCGGGCGAGACGATCTGTGTTGCAGCCGGCAGCTACACCGAGAACGTGGACATCGCAACATCGCACCTCACGCTTCGAGGCGAGGGCGCAGACGTGGTGACTGTGACTGCGGCAAGTTCGAGCGATCATGTCTTTGATGTGGGTGCTGATTACGTGAACATCTTAGGGTTCAATGTGACCGGGGCAACAAGTCACGGGCGTGCTGGGATTTATCTCTACGGTGCGAATAACTGCAACATCTCAGACAACACCGCTTCGAACAACAACCGCGGCATCTACCTGTCCACTTCGAACAACAACATGCTTCTGGGCAACACCGCTTCGAACAACGGTAATGGCATCTACATGTATGGTTCGAGCAACAACACGCTTGACGGCAACAGCGCCTCGAACAACAACTGCGGCATCTACATGCAGGGTTCGAGCAATAACACGCTTCTGGGCAACATCGCTGACTCTAACAACGGCAACGGCATCCACATGTATGGTTCGAGCGACGGCAACACGCTTGATGGCAACAGCGCCTCGAACAACAACTACGGCATCTACATGTATGGTCCGAGCGATGGCAACACGCTTGACGGCAACAACGCCTCGAACAACCGCTACGGCATCTACATGTATCGTTCGAGCAACAACACGCTTGCGAACAACACCGCTGACTCTAACGACGACTACGGCATCTTCCTGCAATATTGCAACGACAACACGCTTGACGGCAACAGCGCCTCGAACAACCGCTACGGCATCTACATGTATTATTCGAACAACGACAACACGTTCTCGAACAACACCGCGAGTTCGAACAGCTACTGCGGCATCGAAATGCGTTCTTCGAGCAATAACACGCTTCTGGGCAATGTCGCTGACTCGAACAACGGCGACGGCATCTACATGTATGGTTCGAGCAACAATACGCTTCTGGGCAACACCGCTTCGAACAACAACCTCGGCATCCGCATGTCTTCTTCGAGAAACAACACGCTTGCGAACAACACCGCTGACTCGAACAACCACCACGGCATCTACGCGACCTCTTCGAGCAACAACACGTTCTCGAACAACACCGCTGACTCGAACAACCACCACGGCATCCACATCTATGGTTCGAGCAACAATACGCTTGCGAACAACACCGCTGACTCTAACGACGACTACGGCATCTACCTGCGTTATTTGAGCAACAACATGCTTCTGGGCAACACCGCAAACTCGAACGCCCACTATGGCATCTACCTCGACAACGCAGGCGACAACAACATCACCTGCAACTGGGTGCATAACAACACAGACGCAGGCTTCTACCTGACGCTGGGAAGCACAGACAACACCATCGAGAGCAACAACATCATCGCAAACGGCAACTACAACGCTGCGAGCGGCGGCTGGGAGTGGCAGTTCAGGAACGACCAGTCCGATGATGTGGACACAGCCGGTAACTGGTGGGGCACGAACAACGAGACGAGAATCAACGCAAGCATCCGCGACCGGACTTACGATATGAACCGGGGCAACGCGACAACCAATCCAAGACTCGATGGACCAGTTCCATGCGCCCCCGCCCCAATCTCGGACGAATCGCCCGTGTTCACCACCGTGGACGCGGTGATCGCGCTTCGTATCGCAGTCGGCAGCTGCCCGACCGACTTGCGCTATGACGTCAACGGTGATGGGGATGTCACATCGCTCGACTCGCTGATGATCGCTATGGACGCCAGAACCGGATAGTAAGAGCGAAAGAAATGCTTAAGAGCTGGGAACCGTTTTTTCGGTTCCTTCATTTTTTTGAGATTTTGGCAGGGCGGTGTTGCAGCGTGTTTTTTGATCAATCGGCAGGCATGAATACCAAACCTTTATCCCACCGCAGCCGGATGGTAACTTTATGGGCTCGGATATCGGAGACCTGTTTGAGAGACGAGAATCTGAACTCGGCACACACTTACGCGGGCAGATCATCGCAATCGATGCATACAATACGATCTACCAGTTTTTAAGCAGCATAAGGCAGCGAGACGGTACGCCGCTTAAGGATTTACGGGGAAGGGTAACATCGCACCTGTCAGGACTGCTCTACCGGACAACAAACCTCGTCGAAGCCGGATTGAAACTCGTCTTCGTCTTTGATGGAGTCCCGCCGGATTTCAAGGCAGCAACAATCGAGAAACGAAGAGAGATACGGGATACGGCTGAGCGAGAGTGGAAGGAAGCGCTTGCTGCAGGCAGGGAGGATGCATTCAAGTATGCGCAAGCCACGTCCCGGCTGCACCCCGAGATGGTCGAGGATGCAAAGTCGCTGCTTACATCGATGGGCATTCCAGTTGTGGAAGCGACAAGCGAGGGTGAGGCGCAGGCTGCACGGATGGCAAGATCCGGTGATGTCAGGTTCGTTGGATCGCAGGATTACGATTCATTGCTCTTTGGCGCTCCAGAGGTCGTGAGGAATCTTGCGGTAGGCAGCAAGCGGAAGCTACCTGGGAAGAATGTCTATGTGGATGTGAAGCTGGAGATCATCGAACTCCAGCCAAATCTCGACCGGCTCGGAATCACAGAGGAGCAGTTGATCGATATCGCGATACTGGTCGGAACCGATTACGATCCCGGCATCCACGGCATCGGCGCAAAGAAGGCGCTACAGTTGATCTACAAACACGGCTCGATCGAAGACGCGCTCTTGGAACTTGGCGAATCGATTGAGCATCTCGACGAGATCAAGAACTTCTTCTTAGACCCCGATGTAACGGAGGATTATTCCCTTAAATGGAAGAAACCCGACGAATCGAAGATTACGGAGCTGTTGTGCCACGAACATGGCTTTTCAGAGGCGCGTGTGGCAAAGGCAGTCGAACGGCTCGTGCGGGCATCCGATTCCATGAGCCAGAGCACGCTTGATATGTGGAGCTGACCAGATGAAGAACCTCTGGGCTCGCACCGAACTTTGCAAAATCGCAATCTCGGCATTTTTCTTGGAATTCGGTACCGGGATGCTTATGGTATTGATTCCATTATACATTCAAGATCTGCCAGCCGGCATGGGGGCGAGTCTTGCTATCAAGTCAGCCCTCGTCTTCAGCGTCTTCGGGCTCTTTGCTGCTGCATCGTATCCTGTGATGGGGCGGCTTTCGGACAGACTCGACAGCCGGAAACCGTTCGTGCTTGCAGGATTCGCGGGATTCGTGGTGCTGGCTGTTGCATGTGCAGAGATCGATACGTTTGAGCAGTTGCTGATCATCCGCGCCGCGCAGGGTATCATGGTCGGGGTGATGGTTCCCGCAATTCTGGCGATGCTTACCAACGTATCCACGCAGGATAGTCGGGGGAGATCGATCGGCATATATTCGACGATCCGGAGTATCGGACCTGCGGCAGGACCTGCGGCTGGCGGCATAATTGCAGGGGCGTGGGGTTATGGCGCAGGGTTTTATGCGTGCGCGGTTCTCGGACTGGTAAGCCTCCTCCTCGTAAAGATCCTTGTTAAGGAGACGCATGAGACCCGGGTGGGGAGTATCAGCAAGAACAAGACAGATCGTACCTCTGATGGCGAGATCAAACTCTTTGTGTACGCGACATTCACAACGATGCTTGCGATCATGATCGTGGCGACGCTGCTTCCGGTCTACGAGATACAGCTGGATGCACCCATAGGCGGGCTTGGGATCTCCCTGTCCGCATATTTTTCCGCACGCCTGTTCTTCCAGACGCCGATAGGCATCCTCTCGGATCGGATCGGCAAGAGGAACATGGTGGCTGCAGGGCTCTGCATAACAGCGCTCCTGCTTCTCGGGATGGCTCACGTCACATCAGTCCTCCAGTTGTTTGCGCTCATGTTTGTCGCTGGCATAACCTCTGCTGCCGTGAATGTGCCAGCGCTCGCATCAGGCGCGGATCTCGCAAGTCCTGGCATGATCGGGCAGCAGATGAGCCTCTTTCCGATGGCAAGCGCAATCGGCATGGTGGTCGGTCCCATGCTTGGGGGAATATTTGCCACGCAGTTCGGATTTGCATCCCCATTCTACCTCTGCGCTGGAATGATGGTGGCGGTCGGGGTGCTGATTATGAGGCAGCGATAAAGCAGGAGCAGAGGCGATCCATCCGGAAACGCCACCCCCTCCGATCAGTATAAAGTACAATCCAGCCAATAACATACCAATGACCACATCCCTGCGAAAGATCGAGCACTTGCAGATATGCGCAAACGATCCGGTCGAAGCGCACGTCTCTGCCGGATTCGACGACGTCCATCTGATCCACTGCGCACTACCAGAGATCGACAAGGACGAGATCGACACCTCGACAGAACTGTTCGGAAAAGTCATGGCTGCGCCGCTTCTGATCGCGTCGATGACGGGCGGGCATCCTGACACGTACCCGATCAACAAAGCGCTTGCGCTTGCAGCAGAACATCTGGGAATCGGGATTGGGGTTGGGAGCCAGCGGGCTGCGCTTGAGAATCCAGAGCAAGAGGAGACGTTTCGGGTGGTGCGGGACTGTGCGCCCCATGCTTTTGTGTACGCAAATATTGGTGTTGTGCAACTGACAGAGTACGGCATCGACGGCGTAGAACATGCGATCGAGATGATCGATGCCGATGCGATCGCGATCCATCTCAACTTCCTGCAGGAGGCGATACAACCCGAGGGCTGCACACATGCACGCGGGTCACTCGATGCGATAAAGGATGTGTACGATGCAATCTCAGTCCCAGTGATCGCAAAAGAGACCGGTGCCGGCATCTCCTGCGAGGTGGCAGCAATGCTTGCGGCTGCTGGTGTGGATGCGATCGATGTCGGCGGCGTAGGCGGCACAAG
This sequence comes from Methanosarcinales archaeon, assembly GCA_030604085.1. Classification (GTDB taxonomy): domain Archaea; phylum Halobacteriota; class Methanosarcinia; order Methanosarcinales; family Methanogasteraceae; genus Methanogaster_A. The sequence goes on from JAUVWP010000005.1 coordinate 17,293, forward strand.
TTGGGCTGGTGTCGAGTATTACCGTGCTCTTGATCGCGGGGACGCAGTATCCGAGCATCTCGGAGGATTGTTCTGGGACTGGGGAATCCCAACAGCGGCAAGCGTCGTGGAATGCGCATCATGCGGTCTGCCAGTCATTGCGACAGGCGGCGTTCGCACCGGGATCGATATCGCGAAATCGATTGCGCTTGGCGCATCGCTCTCAGGAACCGCGCTGCCGCTGGTTGCACCCGCGATGAAAGGTGCTGATGCGGTGATCGACCGGCTCTCACGCATGATCTCGGAACTTGAGATTGCGATGTTCCTCTGCGGCTGCCCGGATGTCGCTGATCTGAAGACGGCTCCGGTGATGATCGGCGGCAGGGTCCGGGAGATGCTTGACGCACGCGGGTTTTAAACGGCAGACAATGGCTTTAGATGTTCTTATTCATCTATCGCGGGTATGCCGGATTAAAATACATCTTGATGCTGATTTTATGCCTTAGGCGCTGCTTCGCTTGCGCTCACAGTCACGAATCGAGTAAATCGGTGAAAAACACTCGGATTTTTAGATAGTGCCAGAAGTTGGAACTTCCTATCACGTAAAATGGGCGGAGTTACGGTTTAAGAAGGGAGGAGAAGCTACCATCTCTTCAGACCCATACATTTTTATCGTTTCGGTTTGATCTGATACACGATGAGATATTGTGCCGAGATAACGATACAACTGAAGCAGGGCATGCTCGATCCGGAAGGGGAGACGATACAGCGTGCACTTACGCATCTGGGCTATGCGGTCAAGAGCGCTCATGCAGCGAAGAGATTGCTGATTGAACTGGAAGCAGATGACGCCGACGACGCCACCAGGATGGTGGATGAGATGTGCAGGAAGATGCTTGCAAATCCAGTGATCCACAATTACTCAATCGTGATACGATGAAGTTTGCAGTAATCAGGTTTGGCGGAAGCAATTGCGATTCAGATGTACATCACATCTTAAATGATCTTCTCGATGTATCCACCGATCTGGTGTGGTACAAGGACTCGATCGAGGGTTATGACGGCGTCGTAATCCCTGGAGGGTTCTCTTATGGCGATTATCTGCGTGCAGGCGCGATTGCGGCACAAACACCGATCATGAACTCGGTGAGGCGTCTCGCGGACAACGGAAAGCCGGTCATCGGGATATGCAACGGATTTCAGATCCTTGCCGAGTCAGGGCTTCTCCCGGGTGCGCTCCGCACGAACGAGTATCCGAAATTCTGCTGCAAGTGGGTGAACCTGCGCGTCGAAAATACCGATACCGCGTTCACAGCGGGGTTCAAGGAAGGCGAGATCGTTAGGATGCCAGTTGCGCATAAGGAGGGGAATTTCTTCGCTGATGATGCCGCGCTCCATGATATGAATTCGCACCATCAGATCGTGTTCAGGTACGTTAACCCGGACGGGAATACCGCGGATTATGCCAATCCAAACGGATCGGTAGAGAACATCGCTGGAATCGTTAACGGGTCAGGAAATGTCCTCGGGATGATGCCGCATCCTGAGCGTGCATCTGAGTCGATACTCGGGTCTGATGACGGGCGCAGGATCTTTGAGTCGATGGTTGAGTATGCGGAGCAGGGATGACCTCGGATGCGCATCTTGGAAAAGCACGAATCATTGCCGACTACCAGTTCGGACGCGGCGCGGGAAACGCGCTCTTCCCTGATGACGTGACATTCCGCTTGTCCACCACTGGCAGGATCAGGCAGGTGCTACAGGGCAAAGAGCGCATCGCAACGCTCCGTGCAAGCGATAACCTGTTCACGCTCGGAAAGCTCGGAGCGTCCCGGCTGCATATATTCCTGCCACCGCCCGGGATGCGCGTCGTTGTAAACAGCGATGCTGCGCCCTTCGTTCGAGATGGGAAGACCGCGTTTGCACGGCACATCACCGATGTGGATCCGATGATCCGGAGCGGCGATGAGGTGCTCGTGGTGGATGAGAACGATCTCCTGCTTGCAACAGGGCAGGCAAAACTGTGCGCATCCGAACTGCTCGCATTCGAGCACGGGATGGGGGTCGATGTGCGGATCGGGGTCGGAACTGCCTGAATTAATTCAGCGGGGACTGTCAATTTATCTGGTGCTTTGGTTCTGACTCGTATGTTTTCAGATATTCGAAACTCGGGTATTTGATTGCAAGCTCCTGTAACCCCACAAGCCATAACACACCCCCAATCCTCGGGCAACATTTATATCCCGACAGGGAACTGAAATTCACATACATCTACAGAGGAGGCTTTAGCATGGATTATGCAGAAATGTCAGATAAACTTGTAGACCTGTTAGGACTGAAGGGGAAGCCGGTAGCGGTTTCACTGATAAAGAGAGAGGAAGATATCCCGAAAGACTTGACCGAGGTCGAAAAACCTCGCCGGTACTGTCAGATGCTTCAGGATGCCAGACTCAAAGGCATCACAAGTCTTGCAACCGCAGACAACCACGCCTGTAAAGGCGGCGCAACAGCGATCGGGCTTATAGATTACGGTCCGAACTTAAGGACTGGCGCGCTGTACCATTACAAACTGAACAAGGAGGTCTCGCTCGGCGTTGCCAAGCGTGTGGTCGATCAGATGCCAAGACCAGCACCCGGATCGACCGTCGCAACCGTGATCGCGCCGCTTGACAAGGCGCCGACCGACCCTGATGGCGCGAGACCTGACGTGATCGTGATCATGGCTGGCATGCTCGCAGCACGAAGGATCGTTCAGGCAGTGATCTACCAGCACGGCGGACGGTTCAACGCAAACTTCGCGGGCATCCAATCGACATGCTCAGACGCCACCGCATATCCATACATCTCAGGGGACGTGAACGTCTCGATCGGATGCGATGGCGCGGCAAAGAACGCGGGGCTTTCCGATGACGAACTCGTGGTCGGGATACCTGCAGAACTGCTTGAAGAGATCACCGGAACACTCTCTGAGTGTGCGCCGGGATGGGACGACTGGCAGAAAGGGAACATCAGTTACGTAAGGAAGGACATCTGAATCTGATAGCTCGGAGGCTGTCGCACCTTATGGCGCCGGCAGCCCTCCCGCTGTCAGGTACGTTTAACCGCGTCCCAAAACCTCGCATAAACTGAGCTATCCCTGAATGCGAAGTTCCCAACCGATCGTATCCGGGGATATCTCTTTATATGACCCTATCCAACTAAAAATCCGTTCTACTGCGGTTCTTTTCATATATAGATCAAAACCTGCCGCGCCAGAAAAGATTTAATAAATGCGGGCGCAATTCTGATCGGTGAACTACTAATGAAACGGGAACTGATGGACATTCTTGCCTGCCCGATATGCAAGGGCGACCTCGAACTGAACGTGACCGAAGAGACCGATGAGATTATCACGGGCACGTTATATTGCGGGAAATGCGATGAATACTATCCGATCGAGGATGGTATCCCAAACATGCTCCCACCAGACCTCCGTGAGTAACATGGATCAGCCAAAACAATCCTCACAGCAGATCGTCCTGAATCGAACCCGATTCAATTCCATCGAATTCGAGACCAAACACGTTGAGTTGGTAATGCCCCGCGGCAGGGACGTTAAATTTCCGATTGAGATCAGCAACTATGGCGCGCCAACACAGATAAATCTGACTGCCAGCAACGAGATCGAGGATTGTGTCAGGTTCCTGCACAATGATTTTGCCGCGGTCGGCAAGACGGTCGTGGATGCGATCGTGCATATCCAGACGCAGCGGCACGGAAGCATCGCTGTGACTGTAGGATATGGCGCGAATACAGACGGTTTCAACATCGACCTGATAGCAGAACCGTATCAGGAGATCGCTACGGACCCAGGTCTCGCAGTTCCGGGAGAGGAGGCAAAGGGATACCGGGAAGTGTCGCAGATATCCACCCATCCGGCAGTGAAAGTGGTTGCCGCGCTCGCATTCATTCTCGTAATCTTAAAGCTCTTTACAGATATGGTGCCCGGGTACGTCGGCATAGCCTCAGCGATCCTGCTGCTGGTTATACTCATTATGTACAAACTCTTCACAACTTCTTCGCAATGATCGCCTCTGCGATCTGGAAATCCTTGTACACCTGCATCTCGACATCCTGCTGCCGCATGTATGGGAGCAGGTCGGCACCCTCGGCACGCCAGACCCATGCATAAAACCTGCTTAAAAAGTTAAAAACGTCGACCGGACCTTTGTTACTCTTCAAGTGGAGAAGACTGATCGTGCCGCTCTTTTTGAGAACCCTGAGTGCCTCAGAGACCGCAATCTCAGGTCCATCGATGGTGTCCATACCGCAGGTGCAGAATACCGCGTCGAACGTTTCATCACCGAAAGGCAGCGACTGGACCATCCCCTGCACGCGATGAAGATTCTTGTGCTTACTGTTTCTCAATCGATTGACTTTCAGTACATTTCTGGAGATGTCGATCCCGATAACCGTTCCGTTCTTGACCCATCTGGCAAGAAGTCCTGCGTTTCTTCCGGTGCCGCTTGTCAGATCGAGCACCATGCCGGAATCGCCAAGATTCGTAGCTTTTATCAATTTTTTCCGTGAATACTGCTTTGAACCGAGCCACAACACATCATCAAGATCGTACAGCAATGCGAGGCGATTATACCGGTCTCTCGTCTTTCCAGTCTCTTCTAAATAATCAGACATCTGTAAAAATCACTTCCGAACAGCATATTCCATCTCTGAGATTCTCTCAGATAACTTATCCACCAGTTCCTCATTATCCTGGTAAAACAGCTCATCTCCACAGACCGAGCAGATAAAATCAGTCTCGGATGCGATATCGAAGAGAAATCGCGCGCATTTGTGTTCGCAGATGTAAAATACGCCATTTACCTCGAATTCTAGCCGCGCCTTCAGATTGTCAAGCAACCTCTCAAACTCAAGATCCATGCGGTTATCGATGTTCTCCGGATCGAGCGTCCAGTGGTATGTTAGCCAGCCAGTATCCGGGTTACGCTCCCGCCGATAGCCTGCAAGCCGGTTCTCATGCAGCTTAAAGAGAGTCTTCCGGATCACGTTTATATCCATCTCAATCTCTTCCGCGACGACCTCATCGACGACCTCTCCGGCAGGCAGTTTCTCGAGGATCTCTACGCCGTCCGCCCCAATGATCTTTACCAGATACTGGTGCACAACAGGGTCATCTATATCGATCAATCGATCACCGTCTCAACATTTCCGCTTTCTAATTTTTCTTTTGAGATTGGTATCATTCCCATACCTCTTTCACGCAAACATGCCTTCTGAATACCGATCTACCATGCCCTCGGGGTTCATTATGTGCTTGATCGCATCCTCGAAATCCTTCTGGTGTACCGCATCCTTTTCCTCGCGCACCGCACACATACCAGCTTTCATCGCGATCGCACGTAAAGTAGCGCCGTTTGCGTCCTCGGTAAGTGCCACAATGCGATCAAAATCAATATCGTCTGCAAGCCGCATCTTTTCCGTGTGGATGAGCAGGATCTTGACGCGTGCTTCACGATCCGGTATGGGCACGTAGACCAGCCGGTCGAAACGTCCTGCGCGGATCAGCGCGGGATCGAGTATGTCCCACCGGTTAGTTGCTGCAAGGATGCAGACATCACCTCTCGAATTGAATCCATCCATCTCTGACAGGAGTTGCATAAGCGTGCGCTGGACCTCTCTTCCGCCGGAACTGGCATCATCGAGACGTACCGCTCCAATCGAGTCCAGTTCGTCGATGAATATGATCGCGGGCGCTTTTTTCCGCGCCATCTCGAATACGTCACGCACCATACGCGCGCCCTCACCGATGTACTTCTGAACGAGTTCCGAACCGACCACACGGATGAATATAGCCTCCGTCCGGGTGGCAACCGCTTTTGCAAGAAGGGTCTTTCCCGTGCCAGGCGGACCGAACAGTAAAACGCCTTTCGGCGGATCGATGCCGATGCGTTCGAATATCTCAGGTTTGGTGAGTGCAAATTCCACAGCACCCCTGAGCACCTCAATCTGCTTATCAAGACCCCCGATCTGGTCGTAATCGATGTCAGGCGATTCTATGACCTCCATTGCCTGCACCAAGGGGTCTTCTGATCTGGGGATGACCGCAACGATCGACAGATGCTCTTTATTAAGCGCAACCTGCACACCGGGCTTGAGATCGCCATCTTTGATGAACTGGGAACTCCCTACGATGAATTCGGGACCTGTGCTCGATCGCACAATCGATTTACCCTCCTCAAGAATGTTTACGAGCGTTCCGACCAGCTGCGGTGTTGTTTTTAGTTTATCAAGTTCACTCCGCAGTTTCCTGAGCTCGCGCTCGTACTTCAATCGCTGGTCTTCAGCAAGCTGCTTTTCAGTCTCGACCTTCTGATACTGCTTCTCGAGCAGGTTATTTTTCAATTCGAGTTGCTGCATGCGGTCCGCGACATACTTGGAGAACTCTGTTGAGTCCATATCCGCATCAACGTCCATTTCCAGATCCATCATAAGACTGAATATCCTGACAATACATAAACCTTTATGGACGATGGGATGATACGCTATTCCTATGCAATGCGAAATATGCGGAAGCAACATCCGCGGAAAAGCGCATCGGGTGATCCTCGAGGGTACTGAGTTAAACGTCTGTGACGCTTGTGCAAAATACGGGCACGAGGTCAAGGAGGTCCCAAAAGCCACTGCCACTGGAATTGGAAGAACGCCAGCAGGGAAGGTGGGTAAGGTGCCGGCAGGTAGGGTTCCAGCAGGCATCACGTTTCGTACCGGGTCGCGGAGGCGCCCGGATATGTTCGATCAGATGACCGACGAACTGCTGTCCGATTATGGCTTTGCGATCAGGCGCGCTCGTGAGGCGCGTGGCATGTCACAGGAAGAACTGGCACTTGCGATAAAGGAGAAAGCGTCGCTCCTCAAGAAGTTAGAGCGCGAAGACTTAAGACCCGAAGATAGCGTTCGCAAGAAACTCGAGCGCGTGCTTGGAATCTCGCTTACTGAGACGATTGAGTAGTAGCAGCCGAAAAGCCGTGCCGGATCATCGCACGAAGCGTCTCTGCAAGTTCCCCAATCGGCATCCGGATCTGCGCCATGCTGTCACGATCGCGGATAGTCACGGTATCGTCGTCCAGAGTCTCATAATCGATCGTTACTGAAAAAGGCGTTCCGATCTCATCGTTTCTGCGGTATCTCCGCCCGATCGTCCCGGAATCGTCATAACTCACGAAAACCCCGTTTTCCCGAAGCGTCTCTGCGATCGCAAGCGAAGGTGTGATCAATTCATCCCGCGTGAGAAGCGGAAGTACCGCAACCTGCACAGGCGCAACCTCTGCCGGAAGATGAAGCACGTTTCGGGTAACGCCAGCCACAAGTTCCTCGGAAAACGAGTGTTCGAGCGCGGCATAGATGATCCGGTCGATGCCGAACGACGGCTCGATCACATGCGGAATGACCCGCTCGCCGCGAACCTCCTCGATTATGGTCTCGTATTCGACCAGATCCCGCGGAATCGGAACGATCTCGCCATCGATCTCGATTTTGATCTCGTCGCCCCTGAGATCCTCTTCCCCCAAACCAATGAGCGCTGCAAGAACCTTGCCTGCATTTCCTTTGTAGAGCGGACCTATCACACTCATATCCGGCTTCACCGCGATCCGTTCGACCTGTTTTGGGGTGTCGTACTCGATAAGAACAGAAAGATCCTTCTTTGAGTGCTCCGCGTGTGATGACAGGTCGTAGTCGGTGCGGTCAGCGATCCCGACGATCTCGACCCAGCCGAACCGGTCGGTCAGAACCTCGGCATCCCAGCAATCGACAGCATAGTGCGCCATCTCGTCTGGCTGGTGCTGCCTGAACCGCAGGCGCGCAGGATCGATGCCCACCCGCACCAGGAAAAGGTGTGTGAGCACGAGATGGTAAGCGAGAAACTCGTGCGCAACGATTGCACGGTCCACCGCGTCCCTCGCGGTCAGTTCGATGATGCCGCCATCATCTTCGTGTGCAGGGTGCGAGACGCGCTGATGGGGGGCAGGGTAATACCGGAGAACCATATCCTCGATCATGGAGAATTTCGGATGATTTTTTTCAGTTGGGTTGATGAAAATTTCTGCCTCTGCTTGCGTAAATTCCCTGAGCCGGATAACGCCCTGACGCGGAGAAATCTCATTTAGGTATGCATATCCGATCTGCGTCACTCCAAACGGGAGTTTCTCCCGATAAAACCTGAAAAGATGCTCAAAATCAACAAACATTCCCTGAGCAGTCTCTGGCCTGAGATAGCCGACACGCTCTGCACCTGGTCCGATCGTTGTCTTAAACATCAGATTAAAACTGGAAACATCCCCGAATGTCCCGATGCCACCGCATTGCGGGCATTTTATGCCGTGTTCATCGATCAACCGCTTGATCTCTGATGCAGGCAGTGCATCCGGAGTCTCGACGATGCCTTCGATCAGGTGATCCGCACGGAATGAATGATCGCACTTGGAACAGACGACCATCGGGTCTGAGAATCCTCTGGTGTGCCCGGACGCATCGAAGATCGCCGCAATCCCGATGGTCGGGGTCTCGATCTCGTAGAAACCCTCCTCGATCACGTACATCTTCCGCCAGATATCCTCGATCCTGCGCTTCAGCATCGCGCCAAGAGGTCCGTAATCGTAAAAACCTGCGGTTCCGCCGTACAGTTCGAAGGAGTTCCAGAGGAAACCTCTGCGCTTTGCCAGTCCGATTATCTTCTCGTATTTGTCCATAGTTTGATGTGGTGACACCCTGATCAACTCGCTATTGTGGATATTAATTCTTTAACGCTCCCGCCTCATAGTTCCCTATGTTCCAGAGTTCGAAGGATCGGGCAGGATTGGCATATTTTTAACAGGCATCTTCCGCCTCCAGATCCCTTCTCACTTCCAGCATCTTCGTCTTCAACTCCGGGATCTCAACCTGAGCCACCTTCCATGTTATTTCCAGATCAAGCCCCAGATAATCGTGAACCAGTATATCCCTCATTCCGGCGATACGCTTCCACGGAATCTCCGGATACATATCTTTTACCTCTGGAGAAATATTCTTCACAGCCTCACCGATAAGCTCAACTCTCCTGATAATGGCATCCTGCTGTTGCGTGGAGTTTAAAAATTCTGTTTCCGTTAGCCCCTTTAAATACTCTTCAATCAGCTCGATACACTCCAAAATAAATGATACGTGTATTCTTGGATCCTTTTTCATAATATTGCCACCTCTTCACTCAATATTCGTTCTTTAAGAAGTGGGTAGAGCGAATTATAAGTTAGAACATCAACTTCGTTCCCTAACCCTCCCTCCAATTCTATTTTAAGTCCTGCGAGGTCCAACAGACTTGCGCCCTTCGGCAGTTCCACCAGAATATCCACATCACTGCCCGCGCCCGCATCCCCTCTTGCCACCGATCCAAAAACCCCTGCTCTTGCTACACCATATTTTTTGAGTATCGGCACGGCTTTCTTCTTAATCTCCTCTACATTCATCTTCGTTAGCTCCCTAAATCCGGTGTCGTGACTTCAGATAAATACACGCGCTCACCCCCAACCAGCCCCCGCACCATCACGCCCCCTTCCTCAGACGCAAAGATCGGCAGGTCCCAGTTCTGAGCTATTCTCTTCCGGTTCACGACCACCTCAATATCGCGCACCGGATCATAGCCCGGCTTCGCATATTCCTCCCAGTACACCAGAACACCCCGCCTCTGCCAGAGAGGTACCTTGTCGAGGTTGATCCCGTGCTGAAAGCACAGTTCGTGGATATCGGACGCTCGCAAACCCCGCATCCTCGATGCGGCATCCTTTCCTGATAAGCCATCCGAACGGAGCGTGTAATACCCGTAACCATTGATGCAATTCCGCCACGCCTCTGCCTGCCGCCAGACCAGATATTCGATGATCTGCTCAGGATGCAGCGGTATCACTCTCCCGTCGAATGCGATAGGAGATATCTTGAGGGACCGGGTAAGCGCGCTTGATATGGAACTCGGCACGACCGAGACGAGTTTCTCGATCCTGCCATCAAACGGCAGTGCGTCTCTGAAAAGGATGTTAATCTCGTCTGAAAAGGTGTACGCAACTACCGGATAGAGCCCGCTTTGCTGGAAGAATGATTCTGTTGCATCTGCCATCGCGGATGCAAAACGGTGATCGAACGGCTTCTCAAACCGGTGTTTTCGGAGGAGATTCTTGAAGCTTCTCCCATCTACCCTGATGACAATCGGCGGAGTTGCTCTCAGGTCAGCATATATCTCGTGATCCTCGAAATCACTCACTCTCATCCTTCTTTGCCAGTCGATTGACCTGTTTCACGAGGACGATATCGCCAATCGCAAGCACCCACCGATACGGCAGGATAACCCCTTCCCGGCTCACATCGAACAGTTCTTGATTGACTTTGGTGAGCGCAAGACCTGTTACCAGCCTATCAGCCGTCTCGATTACGACATCGTTCACATTTCCTACATACAATCCCTTGTCAGTGTATACGTTGAGCCCGAATAGTGATGTCAGTTCTGCGTGCATTCAATCCCTCCCTATAGTGTTATAGTATGTGGTAGAATGAACTAAAAGGATATATACTTTTGCGTGATACGGACAATTAATAGAGACAAAGACTTGGAACAATCATGAAAACATCGATCCAGATAGGGAAGGTTATGGGGATACCGATCAAGATTCATATCTCTTTCTTGCTGGTTCTCGTACTATTTCCGGTCGTCTTCTCAAGCGATGCTGAATTCGGATTCGCTGATGTTGCGTCTGCCCCGCTAAGATATGCGCTCGCGCTGACCCTGACCATCCTCCTATTCTCCTGCGTGCTGCTGCACGAACTCGGCCACTCGTGGGTTGCGATGAGATATGGGATCGGGATTCGCAGCATCACGTTGATCCTTCTCGGCGGCATCGCAGCGATGGAGGAAGTCCCGCGCGATCCGCGTGCCGAGATGCGGATCTCGATAGCAGGTCCTCTGGTATCACTCACGATAGGGGTCTTATGTTATCTGGCGTACCTCGGACTTGGTATCTACGACATAGTGCAGATCTCCACGATTTCATATATTTCCCGTTTTTTGTGGTCGATTTCATATATTAACATCATATTATTTGTTTTCAACCTGATTCCAGCGTTTCCGATGGATGGCGGGCGTGTGCTCAGGGCATGGTACGCAGGAAGGATGCCATATCTTCGGGCAACGAGAAAGGCTGTGCATATCGGGAAGATGTTTGCTATTGTGATGGGCGTATTGGGATTGTTTGCCTCCATCTGGCTCATCCTGATCGCTTTCTTCATCTATATCGGCGCATCAGAGGAAGAGAAGTACGCAGAGGTATCGGTAACGCTTGAGGGCATCAGTGTGATGGACCTCATGACCCGCGAGATCGCGTATGTGCAGGATAACCTGACCATCTCAGAACTTCTGAGGTTGATGTTTGAGAAGAAACATCTCGGATACCCTGTCGTCGATCAATTTACCGGAAAGATCGTCGGAATCGTGACGTTTACCGATATAAGGAGCGTTCCGATGAGCGAGCATGGCAACGTGCTGGTGCGGGATGTGATGAAGAATGTTATCTTCATTCCGGAGGATGCCGATGCCATGGACGCGCTTAAGAGTATGTCCACAGAAAACGTCGGGCAGTTGCTGGTGCAGGATAAGGGGTCGATCACCGGCATTGTGTCCAGAACCGATCTTACAAGATCGATCGAGGTGCTTGGTTACCATGAGCGATAATACTTATGACGTGGTCATCGTCAGGTATGATGAGATCGCACTTAAGAGCCCTCCTGTCAGGCGGCGGTTTGAGGATGTGTTGATCAGCCGGATCAAGACAGCGCTCTCGAGGCGCGGCATAGACTATTCAGAGGTCACGCGGGAATGGGGCAGGATCTTTGTGCATACGAGCGATCGGGGTGCCGCAGATGCGATCTCGCGTGTCTTTGGTACGGCATCGGCAAGTCCTGCGATCACAACCGATGCAACGCTCGAAAGCGCGGCAGAGACCGCGGCAGAGATCGGCAGAGACTTAATCAAGAACGGCGAGTCCTTTGCGATCCGTGCATCCAGATCGGGAATCCACGATTTCACATCGATCGATCTTGCGATCGCGTGCGGGGATTCGGTCGTGGGGTGCACCTCGGCAAAGGTTGATCTCACGAACCCTGATCGGGAGATATCTGTTGATATGCGGCAGGAGCACGCCTATATCTACACGAGGATCGCTTCCGGAGTCGGCGGGCTTCCGTACGGCACGCAAGGGAAGATGATTGCGCTGGTATCCGGAGGCATCGATTCGCCGGTTGCTGCGTGGATGCTGATGAGGCGGGGAGCCGAGGTCATCCCGCTCTACTTTGATCTAGAGGAGTTTACAGACCCAAAAAGCAGAGAACTTGCTGAACAGAGCATAAACTCGCTTTTCGAGTGGAGTTATTCCGATATGACCGCGTACAGGGTTCCTTACGGCGCGGTCCTTAGCGAGATCGCGAGCCACTGCGAGCCGCGTATTACTTGCGTGATCTGCAAGCGGATGATGTACCGGATCGGAGCGCAGGTCGCAGAGAAGGAAGGCGCCTGCGGCATCGTCACAGGTTCGTCGCTCGGACAGGTCGCATCCCAGACCTCACAGAATATGTTCGCAGAGATCCACGGACTCGGGATGCCGATCTACCATCCGCTGATCGGGATGGATAAAAGGGAGATCATCGACCGTGCAACCCGGATAGGCACGTTTCGGACAGAGAAGCCAGCAATCGAGTGCGCTGCCGTTCCGGACCGCCCGATGACCGCTGCAACGATCGCGAGGGTAGCGGAGAATGAAGCGAGGATCGATGTCGCACGTATCGTGTCTGATGCGGTCGCTGGTTCGAGCGTTCTGGAACTGCTCCAGTGAAACTTTGTTTCGTGGTGTTCCGTCTGCGCTCTTTCGCGTCTCGGAACTCTGTCAGACAGATCCGGACTTCTGACACGCCGAAGATTGCGGACGTTCTCTTCTCGGAAGGGCGTCTGAAAGTCCGTATCAAGAATTCCTGTGCAGTCCCAGATGTTTTGACTTTGTATGCACACCTAAGAACGCCACATAATCAGCGCGACCACCCCGTCCCCGAAAACCATATCACCAGATCCAGCTAACCGGATAACCGGATGATCGTACTATCAGGCGGAACTGGAACACCGAAACTCCTTGCAGGGATGAGAAAGGTCCTCCCGGAAGAGGAGATCACAGTGATCGTGAACACGGCAGAGGATACCTGGGTCTCAGGAAACTTTGTCTGCCCTGACATCGACACGGTTCTGTACCTGTTTGCAGACACAATCGATGCTGCAAAATGGTGGGGCATCCGCGACGACACATTCACAACCCACGAATCGCTGAAACGAGCCGGACACCCTGAAATCATGCGGATCGGGGACAAGGATCGTGCGACTCACATACTGCGGTCAGACCTGATCCGAAAGGGGCGCACCCTCACAGAAGCGATCCGTGAACTGGCGCGCTCATCTGGCATACAAGCCAGCATTCTTCCGATGACCGACCACCCGGTTGCAACACATATCACCACGCCAGAGTGCGAGATGCACTTTCAGGAGTACTGGATCACGCATGGAGGTGATCCTGACGTGCTCGGCGTAAACATCCATGGCATCGACGATGCCGCGCCGTCTGATGCGGTGCTCTCTGCTCTTGATAGCGACGATTCAGTCCTCATCGGTCCGAGCAATCCGATAACAAGCATCGGTCCGATACTGAGACTGCCAGGGATGCGCGAGATCCTGCGCGAGAAGATGGTGGTTGCGATAAGCCCGATCATCGGCGATGCGCCTGTCAGCGGACCTGCCGGAAGACTCATGCGTGCGTGCGGATACGAGGTATCCTCGGCAGGCGTGCTCGAATGTTATCGCGATCTTCTGGGCGATCTTCCAGACGTCTTTATAATCGACAGGGATGATATCGAGATCGGCATCGACGGTGGCGTCGAGATCGTGCGTGCGGATACGATGATGACGTCCGTTGATAAGAGTGAGGCGTTGTCCCGGATGGTTGTTGATTCGTTCAGGAATCTGCCGGTACAGGTACATACGTAGGTAACTTGTGGGTCATAATTCAGGGATTTGTATTGTGTGCATCCGTGTTCGGTACAAGCATCAGGGTAAGTTGGCAGTCCCAGTGGAAAGCCGGGTGACAGGTTTATTAACACCAGCACCGATTCACATACATATCCGAAGCCAAGGGTCCGTGGCTTAGCCAGGATATAGCGCCGGCCTTCTAAGCCGGACGTCCCGGGTTCGAATCCCGGCGGGTCCGTAGAGATGCGAGCAAAAGAGATCAGGGGAATTGCACGTGAGACACTCGAGTTCATACTCGAAGTGAGCAAGTCGACTGCGCCGAACGAATTCGCGGGGTTGTTGCGCGCAGAGGATGGGATCATCACCGAAGTGGTCGTGCTGCCAGGAACCGAGTCATCAGAGGTGAGCGCGGTCATGCACATCTACATGCTGCCGATGATCTCAGTCGCAGGCTCGGTGCATAGCCACCCGACACCGAATACCAGACCCTCGCAGCATGATCTGTCCCTGTTTGCACGGACCGGCAACTGCCACATCATCGCCGGTTTCCCGTACAACGAGCATAGCTGGACGTGCTATGATGCTTATGGAGCGCGGAGAAAACTCCCTGTCCTCGATGTCGACTTTGGCGACGTGTGATGCGGTGAATTCCTCAGGATATTCGTGCGATTCATCTATTCGTTTGCATCATGTTCGGTGCAAGCACAAAGGCAAGTTGGCTGTCCCGTGAAATCCAAAAAGTTATTAAGAATCAAGACATATATATCAGTACATGATTCCAGAAGAGATAAAGAATTTTCTGTCTCATGAGGGGGGCAGTTCACTGATCATACAGGGGAATCCGGGTACTGGCAAAACCATTCTGACACTTGAACTGATGGATGCGTTCCTGGATTGGAATCCCATGTACCTTACCACAAGGTCGACAACCGATGCAGTCTACCGGTATTTTCCACGACTACGTCAAAGACAAGATGAGATCAATGTCATCGAATCGAAAGATACGTTCTGGGACAGATTCTTTAAGAAAGACGATGATACGGAATTGCGTGTCGAAAGGGATGCTTTCGAGATGTACGGGATGCTTGACGATCCGGACCGGACTGATATAACCGAATTTGACCAGGTCTGTGACCGGGTTGATACATTCCTGCCTGAAAAATCACTGCTCGTGCTGGACAGCATCGAAGGGTTGTGCGATAAATATAAAGTGAGTGAAAAGTTTTTCGTCGGCCTCATCAACCGATGCCTGATCGAACCTGCACATACCAAGGTCGTCATCGTCCTTGAGAAGATGGAGAAGACGGAGATCGACTATCTCGCAGACGGTGTGATCTCGCTGTACCAGATAGATCGTGATGGCAGACGTATGCGGATGCTGTCCATCGACAAACTGCGCGGTACCGCTATAAACCAGCCAAATTACCTGTTCACTCTGAAAAACGGGAGATTCCGCAGTTTCAATGCGTTTGAGGTCAGGTATCCGGAAGAGTACCTACCGTTTGAGCCGATTCCAAATACCAAGACGCACTATTCGACCGGAAACCGTGATCTGGATGAGATATTCGGAGGATACCGGATCGGGAGTTATATCCTGCTGGAAACGGGTGAGAATGTCGATAACTTCTTTTACACACTGCCGATGCTGACCGCTGCAAACATCGTGAGTCAGGACGGCAGCGCGGTCATACTCTCGGTCAGCGGCGCAGGCCCAAGCGAGGTCAAGAACAACGTCTTCGAGTACGGGTTGAGCGACAAATTGAACTCATTTCGGGTCGTGACCGAAGAGAATCCCGAAGAGCCAGTGACCGAGGATTTCGTCGTGGCTTATGACAAGGAACGCTTCTCAAGCAACTTCAATATACTGGATCGGGAGCTTGCGAAACTGCGGGCGGAGCGAGGCGGGGACGTCGTGAAGATCGTGGATTATGAGATTCTTGAGACGATGCTCGGCATGCAGGCGCTTAAAAGGATGATCCTCTCGGATAAGAAGTACACTGCTGCGAATAAGATCCTGACGATAGCGATATGCAAACACAGCCTCGCCCCCGAGATCAAAAAAACGCTTGCGAACATCTCAGATATCCATATGAGAGTCAATAAATATAATGACACAATGATACTCTATGGCGAGAAGCCGACGACGAGTGTATATGTGATCGAACCGGATGTCAGACGCGGATACAAGGACGTTAAACTGACCTTGATGAGATGAAGGGTCATTCTGGCTTTTGCCGGTGGCAATGTCGATATTGGGTCCAGCGGTGCGTTTATGCGAGATGTTCCGATAGAATCTCGCGGCAAATTCCTGCAAATCTGTTACAAACGGGAAGCAACGACAGATATATATGTAATCGAACTCGATCTCTCAAACGTAAATATAAGGACGTAAAACTGACCCCGGTGAGATAATGTATACATTTATAGCACTACTTATAATATATGTCACAGCGTTGATCGCTGTCGGGTGGCATTTCGCAAAGAAGCAGCGGACGATGACCGATTTCTGGATTGCGGGAAGAGAGATCGGGGCAGGGAATATCGGGATGTCTGCCGCTGCATCGTGGCTCACTGCAGGAGCCTTATTCTTCGTCACCGGGATGTTCCTCTTCATCGGCACAGGATCGATCTGGATCTTTGTTGCACCAAATATCATCGCGCTTGCTGCAATTGCACTCCTTGTCCCGCGGATCAAGCGCCTCCCGTCACTGACCCAGCCAGAACTGATCGAACTTCGGTACGGTCCCCTGCTGCGTGCGCCGATTGCGATAGCGATCACGATCGTGATGATCCTCTTTGCGGTCACCGATTTCAAGGGGTTCGGTTACGTACTCTCCGTATTCTATGGCATACCACAGATCTATGCCGTGCTGATCATGGTGGTTGCAATCTCGCTCTATGTGACACTTGGCGGTCTCAGGGCGGTGATATGGACAGATGCGGTCCAGTTCGTCTTCCTTGCCGCGCTTGCAATCCTGATCGGGGCTGCAGCACTCTATATTCCGGCGCAGAATACAGGCGTGGCTGTATCCGACCTCTTTACCGGGATGGATGCCGGTTTCTGGGATATCTTTGCTCTCGGCGGGATCATTGGAGTGTTTATCATGATGATCGCGATGCTTCCGGGATGGATTACGGAACAGGACCCGTGGCAGCGGGTGTGGGCGGCAAGGGACGTGAAATCCGCACGGTACGGCATGATGCTCGGTTCAGTGCTGATCGCTGCCGTATTCTTTGCCTGTTTCCTTGCAGCGATCGGGCTTAATGCGATGTATCAAGTACCGGCAGACCTGCACGGTGCCGAACAACTCTACCTCATATTCATCCAGGACACGTTTCCACCGGTCGCAATCGCTGTAATTGCGATAGGATTTGCCGCAGCCGCGATGTCCTGCGCAGACACGTTTGCAACATCAGGCGCATCCTGCATATCAAGGGACATCTACCAGCGGTTCGTAAAGCCGGATGCGACAATGAAGGAGATGCGAACCGTGAACCGCGCGCTCATCGTCGTGATGCTCGTAATATCTGCTGCAATCTCGATGCATGTCGAGACGATACTGGATGCGGTCATCATGGCAACCGTCATCGGCACATCGTCGTACTTCTTCCCGATCATGGGCGCGCTCTTCTGGAGACGCGCAACCGCGAAAGGAGCGCTTGCAGGACTCGTGATCGGCGGCACCGCCCAGATCGGACTGATCATCGCGGAGGCTACATACCTCGGAAAACTCGACGATATTTCCCCGTTTTTGATCGAGCATGGCGTCCTCATAGCGGTATCGCTAAGCGCGATCTCGTTTATCGGGGTATCGCTCGCAACAAAGCGACCCGATGACCGCAATCTTGCTCCGTTCTTCCCGGATGTGGCAGAGCGTTTCATAAGGAAAGGCGCGGCGTCGGTGGATCTGGGCGACCCTCTATACGCGCGGTTCAGAAGAGATGTCGAGAAGCAGGTTTCCGGAGAGCGTGTGCATCTGAGCGCTGTTGTCAGAACAAAACACGTGTTCGACTGGGGCGAACTGATCTTAAAACTTGCAGATACACGCGCATGGATCGCACCGAGTGGAGTTGAGGTTGCATACCGAATGTCGAGCACGGATATGCTTGCATGTCCAAGAATCGTGCATGGCGGCGCGGATCAGGTCTGGATATTCGCTGAACCGCCCGCGGATCAGGAGGATGAGGTCCTGATAGAGATGTTTGCCGCGCGTCAGGAGATTCGAAGGATACTCGCTTAGTGCTCACCGAAAAATGAAATAGCGAAGTTTATGGGGACACTCCACATCCCTGACATTCGTGCGATTCGTTTATTCGTGCCATTCGTGATCCCTTATGCCAATTTTATCACGAATGGGCGAATGACACGAATTTTAACAGGTTATTTTCTGGCAATCTCTTAATACCCTACAAACTGGCTGCCAGCGCTTCGTAGACGCTCCCCTTCGAGTATCACGGTCTTCTCGGGATCCTTAAATGTGCTGCCTATCTCGTAGCAGCCCTTTCCATGTTTTTCTGCGATCTGCACCGCGGAATCTACCTCATCCGCTGGCAGGACGATGCAGAACCCGATCCCCATGTTGTAGACCTGGTACATCTCTGCCGCACTCACAGGTCCGTGTTTCCGGATCAACTCAAAGATCGGAGGCGTTTTTGGTAGATTATCGATCGTAAACCCGCAGTCCCTGCTAACTCTCCTGAGATTCAAGAACCCATCGCCGGTTATATGGGCAAGCGATCTCAGATCCAGACCGGCGTCAAGCATCTCTGTAATCTCTCTTGCGTAGATATTCGTTGGTTCGAGCAGTTCTTCGCCGAGCGGTCTTCCAAGTTCGTCAACATACTCATCCGCGCCAAATTTGCCCAGAAGAACCTTCCTTGCAAGCGTCATCCCGTTGCTGTGGACGCCTGAACTTGCAAGACCGAGTATCACGTCCCCTTCTTCGATTGCATCTCCAGTGATGATCTTATCCTTCGAAACAATGCCGACCCCCATCCCTACGAGGTCGAAACCCCGATTCTCTCGAGGTCCTCTGATCATCTCTGGCATGATCGCTATCTCCCCGCCAGAGAGCGTTACCTCCGCGCGCCTGCAACCCTCCACCACGCCTTCTATGATACTCTCGAGAAGAGCCGGGTCAGGTTCCTGCACTGCTATGTAATCGACCATCGAAACCGGTAGAGCCCCGACGCAGAGGATGTCGTTTACGTTCATGGCAACACAATCGATGCCGACTGTATCGTATTTTTCCATTTCCTGCGCGATAAAGACCTTTGTCCCGACTCCGTCAGTCTTGATCGCCAGTGCTCTGCCATCCCCTATATCGATAACCCCTGAGAAATGTCCTATCGGGATTGCAGGTTTCCCTATGGTGTTTCTGAAGTCAAATGTCCCTTTGCAAAGTTCCACGATCCTTTGCAAGGCGATCTCTACTTTTCCGGTATCAGCGCCAGCAGTCTGGTAGGTAACGTAATCATCCATAATCTACTGATGCAATCTGAAAAATTAAAAGGGTATTGATCCTGATATTCTATGATCTCCGACCGGCAGTGAGGGTTTTGTACACAATTTTGTGCACGGTTATTAGGAGGTGATCCAGCCGCAGATTCCCCTACGGCTACCTTGTTACGACTTAACCCTCCTTGCGAAGCCCAGATTCGAATCCCCCATAAGGAAGACCCTCATCCAAACCTCCCTCAGATGGTTTGACGGGCGGTGTGTGCAAG
>JAUVWP010000078.1 GCA_030604085.1 Methanosarcinales archaeon
ACGGTCTCAAAGCTCCTGGGACGTACGTTCCTGAGATGGTGGGCGCGATAGCACTGATACTTGCGCTGTACGGCATGGGAATGTTCTCGGTCAGCACATTCGGCGTGCTATTGATCGTAGCAGGGATAATACTGCTCATAGCCGAGGTTCTCACGCCAACATTCGGGGTACTGACACTCGGCGGCGCGATCTGCCTGATTCTCGGTGCTATAATGTTTCCGCAGGAACCGTTCATGCCGGCTGAATGGATCAGCGACTTCAGACAGACCGTCTTCGCAATCGTGATCCTCTCTATCGTGATCATCGTGATCGGTCTCGGTTTTGTTATGAAGACGAGGCTTATGAAACCGACAACTGGGCGGGATGAACTGATCGGGGAGGTCGTCAGGGCAGAGACCGACATCGATCCGGAGGGCACTGTGCACATTCACGGCGAGATATGGAGAGCGTCTGCAGCAGAGCCGGTACGGAAAGGCGAGGATGTGGTGATCCGGGATGTGGACGGGCTCACGCTGGTTGTTGAGAAGAAGTGAGGAATCGCAGGCACTGTCTGAAAAGTTAGTGATTTATCACCGCTGAGGGCGCAGAGTTTCGAGACCGTGTAAGTCCTCTGCGTGGCTCTGCGCACTCTGCGGTAGAATCTGAGGGCATGGCGATATCAATGGAAAAATCGAGAGTGTCGGGATCGCATAAACCCACCCGTAGGCAGCCCCGGAATCGAATCACCCTCGAATCGCAGGTCTCATCTCTTCGCATCGATGAGACGTCCCGGATTCGTCCTGACCGCGGCTACGCAATCGCGTTTCGTCAGTCCTGACCCCATCGCCACAGTAAGCGCCATCTCTTCAGTGATCAGATCGTCTGGTGCGTGCGCATCCGTGTTCACGATGAGATCGCACCCGATCTCGCACGCAATCCGAGCAACATGCCCGTTCGTCCGGTTGTGCCCACATCTTGCTGTGATCTCGAGCAGTACGCCATTTTCGCGTGCGCATTCGACATCATCAGGGGTGATCAGTCCGGGATGCGCCAGAATGTCGATGTCAGACCGAA
Source organism: Methanosarcinales archaeon (assembly GCA_030604085.1). Classification (GTDB taxonomy): domain Archaea; phylum Halobacteriota; class Methanosarcinia; order Methanosarcinales; family Methanogasteraceae; genus Methanogaster_A. The sequence continues at coordinate 1,054 of JAUVWP010000078.1, forward strand.
GTGCGGCAGCATTCGTGCCCGGAGCCACAGGTTCTGACGTGGTCTCGCCGTGTACCACGATGATATCTGCGCCGAGCGACCTTGCAATACCCGCAAGCCGCGCAATCTTTCCGGGCGGAATATGCGTCAGTTCCACTCCAGAAAGGACTCTGATACCCCATTCCTCCTCCAGGAACGAAGTCTTTTTCATTGCGTCCAGCACAAATTCGATGTTCGTAAAATCGACGTGATCCGTAATCGCAATCGCAGAATAGCCATGCACCACTGCACGGCGGACGAGTTCGCTCGGTATCAGTTCTCCGTCGCTGAATACAGAGTGGGTGTGCAGGTCGATCATCACGAATATCTGGGGTGCGAGACCTATAAGTATTCCCCCATGCGCAGGTTGGTCAGCAGACCGGGAACGTCAAAATCACCGCCCGCCTGGGGTGGACAACTTAAAGATCCTTAATTGGTGGATCGTAGCTCCTTTATCTTCGAGCAAACCTCATAGAGAATCGAGGATTTTGGAGCGTCTGTCTTCTTTACGAGCACCCGCCCCTGTTTCTCCCACCATGCCGCAGGATGTGCCTTCGTATCTTCGATGGTGCAATCGAGATTGAGCATTCTGGCTGCTTCTGCGATCTCATCGAGCCGCGGCGACTTCACAGCACTTCGCCTCGAGACCCTGCGCCCACCGTTTCTCGATATCCTGCTGTCGAAATAGATGGGCCAGATAACGATCCTGTCTGTTTCTGGCATAAAATCCCGCCTCCCGGAATCGAACCGGGGACATCGCGGTCTCTGCGCGGTAATGTGTGCTTTCGCACATGATCATACTACAGCCGCGCACTCTACCAGGCTGAGTTAAAGCGGGTTATAGAGAGTGGTGCCGCGGCCTTTATCAATCTTTTGTTTCTGGCAGTATCTCCGAATCTACAGGAATCCACAAAAATATCGAGAGCGCAGGAGTATGTCAACGAGGAGTTCTCCATGCACCACAGCACCGGAGTTCACAGAGTCAGACGCTTTGCCCAAGCAGGATGCGCTCGCACCGCTTTAGATCCTGAACCGTGTTCACATTCAGCGCAACTTCAGTTTCAGGGAGAATCAGGTTATAATCGGGCTGCTCCTCATCGATCAGACCACCATCGAGGATGTTAACGCCACACGGGACGATCAACTCATCGTTGCGATTGAATACAGCGGTCGGGTGCTGCCCAAGTTCCGTGCAGACAGAAAGCGGCGTGTGAACAGAGAGCGCGGGTTCGTCCCGCTTGTTATAGATCGAAACAATCCTATCGATCATCTCAGGGGTTACAAGCGGGAGGTCAGACATGACAACGAGTACCGGCTCCCTGATTCCCGCTGCCTTTATCCCGTGAACCATGTCGCCGACATAACCGAGACCGGGCGCGGGAATGACCTCAACATCCCCGTGCGCCCCAAGATATTCCTGTGTCTGCGGCACGCTTGGAGAGGTCACGACAAAGATGCGGCATATCGACCTGCTGCGCCTGAGCGTATCGATCATGTACATGATAAGCGGTCTTCCGCAAAGTTTGACCATCGGCTTTTCACCAGTCCAATCCCCTGTGAAGAACCTGCTCCCGACCTCGCCAGCCATCACTACCGCATCCATCTCGCGAGTCACCTTCCACGCCCGCGAACGAGATCGAGATGGTACTTCACCATGCAACTGTGTTCGATCTGGGTCGTCACCACATAAGCCTCCTCAAGAATCATCCCGGTGGCGATCGTGCCGTGCCCGCGTATGATCACGCCTTTGTGCTCGCGCAAAAATGAGGCGGCATTCTCTGCAAGTTCTGAGGTTCCGATGCCGCCAGTAACGATCGGGATCTCGTGCAGGAAGTATATTCCCTCGCTATCGACCGGCACGACCCGGGAATCCTCGATCAAGGACTCGATCACCGAATAAGGGCAGTGCGCATGGATGATTGCGAGCGCTGAAGTGTTCTTGTAGATGGCGCGATGCACGATCGCCTCTGATGATGCGATCATGTCCATGCTTGAGGTCCCCTCGATACTGATCTCGACCACAGAATCCCGGTCGATCTCATCCAGTGCGGATCCGCTTCTCGTGATCAGCATCCCGTCCCCGGTGCGGACGCTGATATTGCCGAAATGCGACTCGACAAGACCGTATTCTACAAGTTTCTTTCCGAATCGTGCAATCTCTCGCCACATAGTTCTCATATCAATTGTCGCTTATCTATCTGATACCTATCCCCTGCTGGAAATAACTGTTGCTGCGAGAGCACCTTGTGATGGTTATGGTCGTATCATCACATTGGCTAACGTTACCAGGAACAGGGCGAGAATTAACCAGCCCACCAATCCTTCGATCATGACAAACTTCCGATAGCGATCTTTCGGATACCAGTCTCCATAACCGAGTGTGGTGAAAGTGACCACACTGAAATAGAAAGCATCGCAGAAGGACACGTCTTCTTTACCCTCTTTGTATATGTTTAGCTCGCCATTCTCCTTTTTAACTTTCAGGTGGAGAGTTTCATGATCGCTGGTCTTTAAGGTTGCTTTTTCCTCTTTCTCATCGATCATTACTTTGGTTGATTCACCCTCATTACAGATGCAGATGGTTTTGCGGTCATCGGATTTGCGGATTTCTACGTTTTCAGCCTGATCGATACCAAAGTTACTGCCAAGGTATCTTATGAGCCTCTCGTTATCTTTTCCCGGAACATCGCCCCAGCTAAACAAATACTCCCCTTCATCGCTCTCTTTCAACCGTCTAATGCCATTTCCCAACCAGTAGATAATAGTAAATATCAAAATCATTACTACAGCCAGAATTATTGTGTACTGTGGCTTCACACCATACCCGCAAGAAAGCCATATAAATATGTCGCCCAACTTTGAGAATGACCACTCTTTGTTTGCTTGACTCAGTCGCCGGTACTGGTAATAAGCATCATCGGCATCCCCAAACTGCTCCATATCCCTGAAATTTTTTATCAGTTTTATGTATACTGGTCCGTCAAAGACCAGAGTATCTTTGAGGGATATCCAGTCAACTCGCATGCTTTTGAAATCAGTTTCATAAAGAGAAACGCTGGTGAATGTTGTAGTGAGGAAATACACTTTATTAAATTCTGCATAATTAAAAATAGTGTAACCACTAAAACTCGCACCATCGAAGTTGGCATAACCGCCAAAACTCACATCACTAAAGTTGGCATAACCGCCAAAACTCGCATGCCAGAAGTCGGCATAACTATCAAAATTTGCATATACGAAGTTGGCATCACCACCAAAACACGCATCACTAAAGTCGACTTCACCACCAAAACTCATAAATCCGAAGTAGGCATCGCCACCAAAACTCGCACCATCGAAGTTGGCATAACCGCCAAAACTCGTATACTCGAAGTCGGCATAACTATCAAAAGTCGCATGCCAGAAGTCGGCATCACCATCAAAACTCACATCCTCGAAGTCGGCATAACTATCAAAAGTCGCATCCCCGAAGTCGACATCACCACCAAAACTCACATCCTCGAAGTCGGCATAATCACCAAACCTCGCATACCAGAAGTCGGCATAACCATCAAACCTCGCATACCAGAAGTCGGCATAACCATCAAAACTCACGTCCTCAAAGTTGGCATAATCACCAAAACCCGCATACCCGAAGTCGGCATAACCATCAAAACTCACGTCCTCAAAGTTGGCATAATCACCAAAACTCGCATACTCGAAGTCAGCATCATCGCCAAAGCTCACATCCTCGAAGTTGGCATCGCCACCAAAACTCACGTCCTCAAAGTTGGCATAACCACCAAAACGCACATCCTCGAAGTCAGCATCATCGTCAAAAGTCGCATACCAGAAGTTGGCATAACTATTAAAACTCGCAGACACGAAGTTGGCATCACCACCAAAACTCGCAGACATAAAGTTGGTATCACCACCAAAATTCGCAGACATAAAGTTGGTATCACCACCAAAACTTACACCTCTAAAATCAGAAATATCCAAAAATGAAACATCATGAAAATCAACATGTTTTTTAAATTGAGTGTTGGAAAAATCAGTGTTATTTTCAAAAATGGAACTTATAATCACTATCTTACTTTCAACAATTTTCAGCTCTTCCGCTAAACTATGATATTTAATTTGCCACCCCTCATGTGCACTATGTACTATTTCAAGCTCTATTTTACTCAGATTGAACTCTCCTGTTATACGAACATTCTCAAGATACACATCTTCCCCCACCTGGATCTTCTCCAAAATCTCGCTGGCTGGAACTTCTCTGAGCTCCTGTGCCTGAACACCAGCCGACATCGCCAGAACTACTAAAACAGGCAGAAGTATCCACATAATCCCGTTTCTTGGCTTCATATACTTACCCATGCAACTTTACGGATTTGACATTGAAGTTCACCATTCATAATATCTCACTTGCTCAATAAGTCACATCAACCCGGATGTACCGACAATGACACACAACTTAAGTAGAATCTACACAATACAAAGCGTGAACCATGATGAGCATCACTGATGTACTGCGGCGTGTCGAGGAGGCATCTGCCGAGGATGTGGTTGCCGAACATCTCGAGCAGATCCGCAAGAGCAAGTTTAACACATTCATAACAGTAGCGGAAGATCAATCACTTAAGCGTGCCCGCTTGATCGATTCAGGAGAATCAAAATCAGGCGGCAGGCTCTCCGGCGTCCCGATAGCGATCAAGGACAACATGTCGACGACGGGCATCCGGACGACCTGCGCATCCCACATCCTCGATGGCTACATCCCTCCGTACGACGCAACCGTGGTCGAGCGTCTGTACGCCGAAGGCGCAATCGTAATCGGGAAGACAAACATGGATGAGTTTGCGATGGGTACATCCACAGAGTCCAGTTACTATGGACCGACAAGGAATCCGCACAATCCGGATTGCGTGCCTGGCGGCTCATCAGGCGGGAGTGCTGCCACTGTTGCAGCAGGAGAGGTGGCGATCTCGCTTGGCTCTGACACAGGCGGCTCTGTCAGGTGTCCTGCGTCCTTTTGCGGCGTTGTCGGACTGAAGCCGACTTATGGTGCGGTATCCAGATACGGGCTAGTCTCGTATGCGAACTCGCTCGAACAGATCGGACCGATCGCATCGAACGTGGAGGATGTAGCTTTCCTCTACTCGATTATCGCTGGCCACGATCCGAAGGATTCGACGTCTGTAGAGGTTGATACCGAGATCGGCATCGATTGCGACGTTAAGGGGCTTACGATCGGCGTTCCCGCGCAGTACTTTGGGGAGGGGATCGATCCCGCGGTCGAAAGCGCGGTCTGGGACGGGATACACCACCTCGAGGACGAGGGCGCAACATACAGCGAGGTCGATATGCCGCATACCGATTATGCGCTTGCCGCCTACTACATCATTGCGATGAGCGAAGCATCCTCGAATCTGGCGAGGTTCGATGGCATGAGATACGGTCTGCGCACCGAGGATAAGGACTGGAGCACCACGTTCTCAGATGTCCGTGTGCTCGGGTTCGGAGCGGAGGTCAAGCGGAGGATCATTCTCGGCACGTTCTCTTTGTCGACTGGATATCACGATAAATACTACTTAAAAGCACTTCAAGTGCGAACACTCGTCAAACAGGACTTCGATCTGGCATTCAAGGACGTTGATGTCCTGATTGCGCCGACGATGCCGATGCCTGCGTTTCGGATTGGGGAACTCGTGGATCCGCTCTCGCAGTACCTTGCCGATGTGAACACCGTTCCGATCAACCTCGCAGGCGTGCCATCAGTATCGGTACCGTGCGGGAGCACAGATGGGCTTCCGATCGGGATGCAGATCATTGGACGGTACTTTGATGAGCCGAGGATTCTTGGCGTGGCAGCGGCTGTGGAGCGGTCGTCGCAATACTCGTAACGTAGCTGTTTGGCTGATTACCGGACTTTAGAAGTACAGACATGGGTGGCATGACAAGAATAGCGGATGTGTATGTTGTTGTAGCAGCCAACCGATAACGAATTACCGGCACAATCGAATTATTCATTGAAATCACTGGATTTTTAGATAGTGCCCGAATTAGCAAACACCAACATGTTCCGAATCATCCAGGGACTGGGCAGGTAAGTCCGCCATGCGGCATCACGAGAATCCGCGGCTGCCCACCACCCCTGCCCCCGCTCGGCTTTGAGACCGCGGCACGAAGAGCACTTTTCACGTCCGGCATCGGGATGAAATATGCCTTCCTTGCAAGATCATCAGGGATGTCCGATACAAGGTAGAGATCAACGCGCCCGGAAAGCCGCGACGTCAGCACGGCTTTGTGCCCGCCGAGTTCGAACTGACGCTCCAATCTCGAAGGGAGCTCGTCACGTGGTATATCGAGCCAACGTTCATACACGTCATTGCCAAGACTCTCTCCACACTCAGCGACAAGGATGATCGCCCCGCCATCCTTAACGACATTTTTCGCATTTTCAAGTGCTTTCTGGGATTGATACAGATTTATATCCTTCGGCATCCCGCCGGGAGACGTTATCACGATATCGGCAGTCTCTGCCCGGATCCGGTACATCTGGTCCGCATAAGAAACACCTGCACGATGCGCTTTTATGGGATCGCCAGAAACGACTGCGACGATCTCCTTTTTGCTGTTTAATACTGCATTTAATATGAAGTTTGATAGATGCGAAGCCCCCTCCTCGATATCCTGACGCATCGGGCTATCGGCTCTCCCTGCTACCGCGTCAGGGTGGATCATGAGCGCATGGTTCTTCCCGATGCTTGCAATCGATGAGACTCCAGGAAGCAGCGACTTAAGCCCACCTGAGTATCCCGCGTAATAATGAAACTCGATGCTGCCTGTGCATATCACGGCATCCGCATCGAGAACGGACGCAAATATCTCAACCGGCGTTCCCCTGCTCGTAACCCGGACGCGTCTGCAGTTGTCTGGATCGTGGTCGATGCACGATATGCGGCTGTAGATCTCATCACCGACCAGTTCCCTCTGCTCATCCTCGGTATGTTTTCTGTGTGATCCGGTCGCAAATACGATCCCGATATCAGAATCAGGGATTCCCATGTCGTTGAGATGAGAGATAAGCGGTGACATGAGTTTCTTTGTTGGGGTGATCCTGGTGATGTCGTTTGCGATGATCACAACGTGATCCCCTGCGTGTACGAGATCTGACAGCCAGCGTCCCACCGGATGGGTGAGCGCATCAACGATCGCGGATTCCTCATCCTCGACCGCGGGTAGTTCCTGCGGCTCGATGATGCCTGCAAGGTTCCTGTCCGGCACTTCGACAGAGACGCTTCCGTTCCCATAGGGCAGCGATATCTTCATCGAGATTGTTGGTGGGTTTTGGGGATTTAAATGTTGGCTTGACCGGACACAGGTATCCGGGAAAGCTTGTCATTCTCTCTTTTATCAGGAAATGCCCTCCCCCTACCTCGCATCTTCTTTACGTATTCGTATTGGTCTTTGTCTCATGTAACACCTACCCGGAAAAATAGATTCTTCTGGGTAGG